>JBPOHA010000058.1:0-30259 GCA_052036095.1 Bacillota bacterium | reverse complement strand
ATATGTTATGATTTTCATTTGACATTCCTTTCTAATTAAAAAAATATACTAATAAAATTATTTAAAATTTGTAGTTATTTAATATCTTTTCTAAAAAATTCCATGGTCCAATTTTTTCAGTTAATCCATCATAATTATTATCAATTCTTTTTAATAAATCTGTTTTAGAAAAATTACTTAAAATAGGCATTTTATCATAAAATTCTTTTCATTATTCAAAATATTACCTCCATAATTTACAGTATTATTTTAAAAGTATTTAACAAAGAAATATTTATTAAGTTTTGGGTTGTCTTTATTTTCTCTTATAAACTCAAGTTTAAAGCCACATTTTTTATAAAATTCAGGTGCTTGAAAATTATAAGTTGTTAAATTTATATTTTCAAAACCTTTATTTTTAAAATGTTCTTCGACACTATTTATCAATCGACTACCAATATGCATATTTCTATATTGCTCAAAAATAATTAAGTCTTCTATGTATACTTCTTTATAATATGAATGTCCTGTTATTATTCCAACAATTTTTCCATTTTCTTTAGCGATAAAGTTAAATGTTGCATAATTGCAAGTAATCTCCTTTTTAATAGCATATTTATTAAATTCATTATCTAATATTTTATATAACTCATCGTCTAAATTATCTATGTATTCAATGTTTACCATTCTTTTCCTCCAATTAATATTTTCATTCTATATTTTTTAATCATTCATATAATTCATTACTAAATCTATTATTACATCTTTTTCTTTTGGATTTGATTCTGCTATTAGCAATGTTAATGCTGCTAATGTATTGTTATCAATTATTTCTGTTCCATCTTTATACAACAACCCATAGAAATTTAAAAAATATATAAATAGTGTTGCACCAATTCTTTTATTTCCATCAGTAAAAGGATGGTCTTTGATTAATAAATATAGTAAATTCGCTCCTTTTTCTTGTATAGTTTCATATATATCTTGTCCACTAAATGATTGATAAATATTGCCTAAAATTCCTTTAAAAATATCTTCACGCTCTTTACCAAATAATGAACTTGTTTTGCTGTATTTTAGACTATCAATAATCTCTCTACAATTTTTATATGTAATAATCTTTGAATCTTTAAATCCTTTTTTATTATGAATATTATTATTGTCATATTCTTCTAATAAATCTAATGCTCTATAATAATTTCCAATAACTTTTATTATTTCTTTTGCTTCATTATTTTCTAATGTCTCATCCATACGATTTGCAATGTCTATTAGTTTGATAGTTTTTTCTAAATATTCTAATCTGCGTTGATTAACTGCATAACCTTTTAACATATAATCTTTTAAAACTTTTGTAGACCATTTTCTAAATAAAATACCATTTTGAGATTTTACACGATATCCTACTGATATAATCATATCAAGATTATAATAATCAATTTTTCTAGTAACATTTCTTCCATTCTCATTTTGAACTGTTGCAAAATTTGCAACAGTTGAATTTTTATCTAATTCTTGTTCTTTAAAAATATTACTAATATGTCTTGAAATAACAGATTTATCCCTTTTAAATAATTCTGACATTTGTTCAAGACTTAGCCATACTGTTTCGTCTTTTAAGTTTACTTCTAATTTTACTCCTTGGTTTTCAAATAAAATGATTTCGTTTTTTTCTTCTTTCATAAGAACACATCCTTTTATAAAATTTAGTTCTTATTATATTTATTATTATGTATAAATCTCATCTAATAATTCACATGAACTAGTTATCTTGGATTGTATTACATATTTTTGCATTTGTAAACATAAATTGACTAAAATTCACAAAAGATTTCTGTTATAATAATATTTTAAATGTACGCAAACCAGCTTGTGTCACTAAATGCTATTAATCGCTATTTCCAATAATTGAATTATTCTATATATTGATATTGTTTCAACCCCTCTTACAAAACCTATACTTAAAAAAACTATCATCATAATTGTAAAAGTATAAGCTATTTGTTTTAGTAATTCTTTCATAAAAATTTTCATAATTACTTACCCCAAAATTCCTATTTTTTTCTTTAATAATGGTACATATTGCCTTGATATATATATCTTTTCATTGTTACCATAGTTGCTAAAATTTTTCCTCCAAAATCTGGCCTTATTGATTTTAATTTTTAATAATTTATTTTTTTATATTTATAATCTTATTATTGAAAATTTATTTGCATAAAATATTTTCTCAGGCTTTAGATTTTGATTAGAATTTTTATTTTTTATATTATACTTAATTTTGTAAATTCTGAAAATCAGCTCTACCCTTTCTCCCACTAGTAAAAAAAGAATTAGATTTTTTTAATCTAATTCTTTCAATTATAATTAATCTTTAACTTGTTTATCAATCCAATCAAATATTTCTTTACTTCCATTTATTAATTCATATGATGTTATTTCACAAGTATCATAATTATGTATATCTTTTATTTCTTTTTCTATTTTGTTAAACAAATGCTGCTTCGTTCTAAATTCTAATTTATATTCATTGGATATTTCTAACTTATTATCCCACCAATATTTTGATTTGCAATTATATATTTGGCATCCGGCTATTAATTTTTTATTTAATAAAGTATCCTGTATTTTATATGCAATTTCTTTTTTATTACAAAATGTCATTATAACTATATATTTTTCTTTCATATCTTTTACCTCAATATTTCCCAATATCCATTTTTTTGATTACTATTTATTCTTTCAATATAACCATTTTTTTGTAAAATCTTACTTGCACGCTCTACTGTTTTTTCACTTATGTCTAAATTCTCTGCAATTTTTTTGAAACTAATCTTAGAATTTTGCTTTATTTGTTCATAAATTTTTATTTGAATTTCATTTAAACATGCAAAATTTGTACCGACATTTATACCGTCATTTGTACCGACATCTTCTTGTAGTTTTAAAGTTTCATTATTTTTGCTCATACACTAATTTTTAATCATAAGTTTTTCATAAACTTCATCTATTTTCTTAATATCTAAATCATTTAGAATTTTATCTGCTTCTTCTTTGGAAATTTTAAAGAACAATTCTTTATCTTTCAATAATTTTTTTATATTAATATCTTTAGTATAATCTATTTTATTGTTTTTTTTATATTCTAAATTTGTTTCATTTATAATCTCGATACATTTAAAAATATCTTTATCTTCCATCATAATCAAGCTCCTTTTTAATTAAATACCTTTCTCTATTGTGCAAATATTTTCCCTCATGTATTTTATCGCAAAATTCCTTTTCACTTAATGCTCTTATTCCTGAAGAATTTATAACTATAAATTTCATATTCCAACGCATATAGATGGATTCTTTATATTTTTCTCCTTCTTTTTCCCAAATTTTTTCAGGCTCATATCCCTTCATTTCTAATATTGTACACATATATTTAAATATACCATCATCACCTAAGTCTATTATTTTTTTTAATAATATATCTAGCCATTCCTTCTCTGATTTAACTTTTATATCATTTTCTAATTCTTTTTCAAATTCTTTTTTTGATTTTCTTTTTTCGTTTTCTTTATTTAACTTTTCATTAACGATATTTTTCTCATCACTTACTATTGTTATTCCTTTTATTTCTAATCCTAATTTTACTCTATTTAAATCTGCTCCTTTCCAATAATCATCTGTATCAATAATAATCATAAAATCGTCACATACATATGCCGTTGCATAGTGTGTTTCATATTCATCTGATACTAAGAAAATATCTGACTCATCTTTGATAAAATGTTTTAATTTAACTGCCATATATCTAGATAATTCATAGCATATTCTTTTATTATGGGTACTTCGATTTTTTTGCCATTCTTGGCTTGGATCTCTGCCATATTTTGAATCTATTGTACAAATATTTTTTTCTTTATTATAATTTCCTAAAAAATAGCAAAAGTCATCAAAAACAAAATGATTGCAAATCAAGCAATGTATTTTTAATATTTTATCTATGGTAGATAATTGTTCGAATTTTTCATCTTGACAAAGCTCTTCTAAAAAATCATCATCTGAATCTTTCCAAAGTACATAATCTCTACGTATATGTTCATTATTTAAATCTATGCCTTCAATTTCTTCTGGATTAATTTTTATTTTATTCCAGTTCATCAAACTATTTAAATCTTTTAGCTTTATTAAGAATTCCAATCTTTTTTTAGCCTTATCCACTTTCCTTAATTTCTCCTTTATTATATGTATATTAATTATTTATCCCACAATTAAATTACTATTTATCTTAAATGATTATACTATAATAAATTTAATTTATCAATATAGAGAGCAACTTAAAATTACTCTTTAATGTATAAAGCTTTATATATTATTCTGTTTTCCATAAATAATAATATTATACTGATATACCCGCAACCTCAGTCATATCAACAAATTTTGGTAGGTAAAATCAAAGTTTTGCGCAATTTGGTATAGGAGCGTAGAAGTGGCTTTAGCCCGACTAAGCGACTTAGAGCTTGCGACAGGGGTACAAATGAAAAGACCAGTATGTATTGCTACAACTGGCTTATATGTGCTTATAAGACCTATTATTTAAGGTCTATTTTATTGTATTTAATTGTTTATTATTCTTATAACTACTTATATATGTGGATTTATTAACTATTTGAATTTATATCTATATAATTATATTCTCATATAATTATTATCTTTATTATTTATATATTATTTTATTAAATTTTATCTTTAATTTGTATTTACCTGCATATTTTAATTTATTTTATATTATTGAACAACAAATAAATAATCCATCTTATCCTCCTAATCTATATTACAATCTTTAGTGGATTGACGGATTTTTCTTTCAATATCCCTACAATATATTATCATATCTCTTTTGCAAAATTTGTCGAAATATGCGAAAAGTTTGAATCTTTTTTACTTTTTTCTATTTTTATATTCAATTAACTTAATTGTGTATTCTTCTCCTTTAATTTTATGTTCAATTTCAGATATTATATAACTTAATATAAAACAACCTAAAAATATTCCAAAAAATATTATCCAAGATTTGATTGAATTTATAGAAAACCAACTAAATAATATTGCAAAAATAAAAGTTATAACACCAAAAGGAACTATAAATATTAATAACCTTTTTATGTCTGATCCCTTTTTTATAAAAATATCACTAAATGCTATTAATTGTAGTATTCCTCCTAAAATCGCTATTCCAAATAATTGAATTATTCTATATATTGATATTGTTTCAACCCCTCTTACAAAACCTATACTTAAAAAAACTATCATCATAATTGTAAAAGTATAAGCTATTTGTTTTGGTAATTCTTTCATAAAAATTTTCATAATTACTTACCCCCAAATTCCTAATTTTTTCTTTAATAATGGTACATATTGCCTTGATATATATATCTTTTCATTGTTATCCATAGTTGCTAAAATTTTCCCTCCAAAATCTGGCCTTATTGATTTTAGTTTATTTAAATTTACTATTGCTGACTTTGAAATTCTAATATAATCTATATTTTCATATTTTTCTTCTATTTCATATAGTTTTAGAGAAATTTCATATACTCCATCAGCAGTATAACAAAAAGTTTTTCTATCTACGACTTCAAAATATAAAATGCTATCTTGTTCAATACAATATGTTTCTCCTTTTGATATGCCAATAATCTTTCTATCTGTATTATCAATACTATTTATTAATGATATTAACTTTAAAACATTACTATCTGCTTTATTACATTCAATAGTAATTTTTGTTTCTTTTATATTAGAATTTTCTATCATATTTACTATCATTTCCCTACCATCTCCTTTTTTAGCTACTACAT
Organism: Bacillota bacterium; assembly: GCA_052036095.1. Taxonomy (GTDB): domain Bacteria; phylum Bacillota; class Clostridia; order TANB77; family CAG-508; genus CAG-793. The sequence goes on along the minus strand of JBPOHA010000058.1, from coordinate 24,428 downwards.
TAATTATATCAATAAATAAAAAAAGATACAATATATGCATGCACAAGTTGCATAATATTGTACCTAAGTTAATCGTTTTAATAGCTAATCTGATTAACTTTTATAATGTACATATTTGAGCTGTTCTACCAGTATAATCTGTTACTTGAAAATCATTCATCCATTCTGTAAATTTTTGAATTTCTTCTTCTGATGTTCCTTTAGGTGATAAATAAATTCTATCTCCTAGTATTTTTTTAAAGTATGGCATAATTTTATTCCTCCTATATTCTTTATTTCAATATTTCCCAATATCCATTTTTTTGATTACTATTTATTCTTTCAATTTTCAATTGTTATATTGATTATATTTAGAATAAATTTTATATATTTTTTATGAATAACTTTACAATTCTTTTTGAAATTCTATTTCATCTAGTAAGGGAATTCCATTATCTCCAATTTTAGGTACATTAGTTTTTTGTTGTCTAACAAGATCCATAGCTCCACTATATATTTTTGACAATCTATATTTTCTTTTTTGATAAAATTGGAATGCTCTTAAATTATCATTAGATGTAACCAATCTCATTTTTCTGCAATTATTTGCAATAGCAACATTTTCAATATCTTTTAATATGGCTGTACCAATTCCCATATTTTCTCTCTTACTATCCAGTGAAACAATCTCACATATATTGTTTTCATAAAACTTATATGTACCAAGTCCAATTATCTCATTATTTTCTATAAGTACAAAACCATCAAGTCCTATGCAATCAATCATTTCTCCTCTTACACTCATCTCTGTTGAATACCAATTGTCTAGAAAAAATTTATTTACCAATTAGCGATTTTCATTTTCAATTTTAACTATATTAAATTTTTTCATATATAATACCTCCATAATTACACAAGATTATAAGTCTGATTTATGTTTTTTTCTTTTTTATATCATATCTATAAATTGCAATTAACGTTGATATTACAGAAAAAACATCTAAAGTAAATGTAGTATATGCTTTCACAACATAATCATATATTGCCCATAGCAATCTTAATAGAAAAGTGCTTGCCTTATCTGTGGCATTTTTTTTGACACTAAAATAAAAAGATAAATATATGAAGCGATTGCTGGTAGTAAACTATATATATTACTATAAGTAATAATATTTCCAATCAAAATAATTATTGAAAATATTATTAATAATCCAATTGGCATTTTTTTATTTTCAAATTTTGAAGCAATTAATGTTAATATCATCAAAATAAAACAATTTATTGCTCCAGAATATGCTTTTAAAAGCAACATATTAACTATAAAAAGTGCATATGATAAAGCATAAAATAATAAGTATTTCTTTTTCTCTTTCATTTGTGCCGCAATAATTGATGATGCTGAACCAAATATTCCAATAATTTGTGCAATTATAAAATTCATTTAAGCCTCCTAAGATTATCTATTCTAATTACTATTTATCTTAAAGAATTATACTATTTATCATATAATTTAGTCAAAATAATAATCATTTTAATTTTTTTATCATTGTTTCAGTTTGAATTATATCATTTGTTTACTTCATAATATTTAATTATATTTTATTTTAATACCAAACGTCAATTTCATCTTGTGTAGGTTCCTCAAATTTCAACATTACTTTTTTTATTACTCCTTTTAAAACATAAATCAAGTAATTTATTTCAACGCTTTTAATATTTCTTCAAATTTTGTATAGCCTGCTTCAGAATTTATATGTCCGCCATTTTTAATAATGTATTGTTTTGTTGTTAAGTTATCAGCAAATTCTCTTTCAATAGTAAATTTAACATATGGATCATTATCAGAATAATAACATGTTATATCATTACAATATTTTTTGACATCTTTATAATTATCTATGTACATTGGTTCATTTACTGAATCAAATTCTTTATTTTGGCTAAAATAATTATTAACCCCACATACGAATATTAATTTTTTTATTTTTATCTTATTGATTATTAGGTATTTACATACAAATATTAGTGCAATACTATGTGCAATTATTATGGTATTTTCATTAATATTCAATTTATCTAAAACCATAGACCAGTTTTCAAAATTTTGTATTCCCACACCTACTGGCATTTGTGGTACGTTAACTTTTTGACCATTTTTTTCTAAATAATCTTTTAACCATGGGAACCAATTACCATCTTTTGATCCAAAGCTACCATGTAGTATGATAAAATTTTCATTCATATAACAATCTCCTAAATAAAAATTAATTGTTCAATTGTTCAAATAATTATAGTATACTATTTTTAGTTAATTATTTGCAATACTTTAATTATTTATTTTTTTTAATTATTTAGCTAGTTTAATTAAATCAGTTTTACTAATAAAATTATCAAGTTCACTAACAATTTTTTTAAACTCAATTCCAGATGCATAGTTGTTCTTTTCAGCATATATTTTCCAAAGTTGTTCTATTCTTTCATAATCATATATTTCATTTAATATTTGCTGATAATCCCTTAAAAATTTGAAAGAATCTCTTTTAGTAAAAGTATTTGTTACTGCTAATTTAAAATTATTAATATTTATTTTATCTTTTAATTTTGACAAAACTATATAAGCATCATAATAATCTTTCATTCTGCTGTTATATATGCCTCTTCTTAATATTGTTTCAATTTTTTCAGCTAAAATTGTTTCAATATTATAAGAATATATATGTATTTTCTTACTTTCAAAAAGCATAGGATAATCATATTTTAATTCTTTAGGTGTTACGCAATCTCCAGTTGATATATCTATTTCTAATCTAACGCTTAAATTTTCTAAATGTCCAATTAAATGATATTTATTTCCACCATATTCATCATCTTCTCTTATATTAGTAATATCTACTAAATCAAATTTAACACCATCTTTTAAATCAATGGATAATATTTCATTTAAAACTTTGACCATATCTTCTTTTGATACATTTATCCCTTTTATTGTTGTATCCATATCTTGAGTAGTTCTATGGTTTATGCCAAAAATTGCAGATAACAATAATCCACCTTTTAAAATAAAATTGTTGTTATATTTTGACAAAGATATTCTTTCAAGAATTCTTTCAAACATAAACCTTTGTAATAGTTCATAATGAGTAAGTTTATATCTATTTTCAAGTTTTTTTGATTCTTCTTTTAATTCTTTATAATTCATTATTTCATCAAAACCTCCATAATTGTTGTTAATTTTTCATAAACATTAAAGATTTTAGCATATTCATCTAATAATTTTATGTTTTTTTCTTTTGAATTAAAATATTTATTTATTATTTTATTGTAAGTTTCAATATCATATTCATTTTGGCTTTTTAACATATCACAAATACATCTTTCTGCATTGTAAACCTTAATTATGTTATTATAAGGACTATTTATTTCAATTACACCAATTTCCAATTTATCTCTTGAAACATAATGAATATTTAAGTCTTCATTTATTTTTTTATAATTTATTGTTGTTATATCAATTTTATATGGAGCTCTTTCGCTTAATCCTAATAAATGAAATGCTGTATTATAAGAAAATATAATGTCTTTATACCTTAGTTGCAAAATATAATACTCATCTTCTATTAAATTATTATCTATATATAAACCATTGGCTACCTTCCTTATTATGCCTTGCTCTATAAGTTTTGGAATATAAGACCTTGAAACAACGTTTTCATTTATTTCCTTGGTCGTGATGTATCCATTGTTTAATTTCAATATTTTTTCTAAATTATTTATATTCATTTCTATTACTCCTTTGCTACAGTCACACTATAATTGTAGCATGTTTTAGTGTGATTGTAAAGTAACTTATATAATTATTATTTGCTAATAATCAATAAATATTCAAAAAAATAATTTTAATTTATATAATATATTAACTTAATAAGTCTGTAAACCCGCTTGTATCAACAAATTTATTATTTGTTTTCATTATTTTTCCTTTTCTTTTTCTTTGTTTTTTATATATTCAAAAAATCCATCTAAATCACTATTTGCCAATCTTACATTTTCTTCAGCCCCCATACTTTTTGCATTCTGCAATAATCTATCATACAAATATTTTGTAATATCATAAGCTGTATTACCTTGACTTGTTTTTATTAAAGATAATTTTCCTATTCCGATTGTATGATCTGCTTTACCTTTTATATCTTTTTCAGGATTTTCATCAAACATTTTTCTTAAACTATCTATTGAAAAATCTTCTAAAAAAGCCTCGTTAAATTGATTTTCAATTAAATAATCTTCATTTTCTACTGCATCCACTTTAAAATATAGTTCATCTTTAAAATTTTTTTCCATTGCATCATATACTAATTCTTCTGAAATTTGTTCTTCTGATGAATAATCTTTTATACTAAAGTATTTCCTATATTCTATAGGTATTTCACATATTTTTAGTTGTTTAAATTCGTGTATAAATGAATTCTTTATTTCTATGATTCCTTTACCACCTTTTGAAATATATACTCTTGGTTTTTCTTCTATTTTTAATTTTGAAGCATCACCTATTTGAGGTTTTAATCCTTCTTGCATTATTTGCCCTAAATTTTCCTTTTTTGTAAAATGAAAGAAAGAATTATTTAAATCAATATTTTCAATATTTACTTCACTTATATCGTTTGGTTCTTCATTTAATTTTTTGAATAAATTTTCACCTTCTGAAATAGCAGAATTAATATATATTTCTCGTCGTAATTTGCATTCTTTTCCAATTCTCATTCCAATTGATTTATTTGCACCATCAAAATCATCATTATTTACGCAGCTAATAAATGTTACCAATTTATTTTTTGCTTGTTCAAAATCATTTTTCACTAATTCTGCTTGATAAATTTGTGCAAGTGCATATCTTGAATCTTTTACTCTATCACCGATTCGTGCATTAAAATTTAACACATTACGAGCTCTAGAAATAAATGTTGTATACTTTCTAACATTAATATCCTGCTTTAATGCATCTTCTTCTAAATTTAATGCTGAGGCATTTTTTAATAAATATAAATCTAACAATCTTTCCATACACTGTGGAGCTACTTCTCCTAATATACGTCTAGTACTTGTATCTCCATTATCTATATCTAATGTATGAGTTAATTCATGTATTAATCCATATAGATCTCTCAAATCACCATATTCAGTAACATTCACACTTATAGGAATTGAATTTGGATTACTCACATAATTATTTCCATTTAAACTTGGATCTATTTTTAAACAAAATCTTTCATCTTTTCCATCTAAAATTGCTATTATTTTATTACTAAATTCGCTATCAATATTTCTAAAAAAACTTTTTGCAATATCAAGTAATTGTTCTCTCGATATTTTTGTTTCTAATTCTTTATTATATATATCTTCATTTATATATTTTTCAACATCATTTTTCAGTTTTTCAGGCATTTTTTCTTCGAATTTTTTTATTAGGTCAATATCATCAATAGATTCCACTTTCATTGAATATTCATCTCTTTGTGTTGATTGTGGTATTTTTTTTAACTGTTTACTTCTAAAAAACTTCTTTATAGTTTCAATTAGATTCATGTATTCTCCCTCATCTAAAATTTAATGGCTAATATATAAAATTATTATATCATATATCATTAACTTTTTTCTCATTTAATATTAATCCCACATTTTCAAGACCAATTTCAGCATGTATTCCATCATATATATGAAAGTCTGATCCAATGGTTACAAATAAATTATTTTTTTCTGCAAATTTATTCCATTTATCAGTTTCGTTAATAATATTGTTATATTTGTCTGTATATATATAATTTGATTCCAAACCATCTGCATTTATATCATTAATTATTTCTAAAATTTCATCTTCTGATAAATTGTCTTCATACTGATATGCAACTGGATGAGCTAAAACTACTTTTCCACCAGAGTTTCTTATGATTTCTGCTGCTTGCTTTGGTGTTACAGTATTTTTTCTTACATATGCTGGACAATTTTCATTCATTATTGTTTCTATAAATTCTCCTTTATTTGGAACGTGTCCAAATTGAGTTAAAAGTTGAATATTATTGTTGGGGTTACAAATAATATCATTCACTATATGAGCTTTAGTAATTGCTTCGATTTGATCTAACGCATCTAAATTTAATATATAGTTCATGTTTTTTAGTTTTTTTGCAACATTATGTAAATATTCGTGCCTCGCATTTCTAATTTTTTTTAGACTGTTATTAAGATATTTATTATTTACATCTATCATGTACCCTAATATATGAATTCCACATTTTTTTATTTTAGTTGAAATTTCAACTGCAGTAATCAATTCTATATTATTTTTTTTTGCATAATCATACAATTCATCTGTGTAAGCATCAATACTATCATGATTGGCTATTGCAATAATGTTAACATTCTTTCTTTTAGCTTCATCGATTACTTGTTTTGGCGATAATGCACCATCTGATTTATTAGTATGAATATGTAAATCTATCTTTTTCATAAATTACATTCTTTCTCATCTTTCCATATTATCATTTTCTAAAGACTATATTCTCCGCATAAGAATTCTTGTTTGTCTTCTCTGATTCTGCTCAAAAATTCTTCATCCATATATATGCAATCTACTAATTTACATTTGCCCATTTTTATTATTCAATTTTACTAAATCATTGCTATATCTTAGTGTGTTTTAAATACTTTCTTAATAAAATTTATAAACTTCATAAAGAAGGTTTCTCTTACTTGAACTAAGCTTACCTCGCTATTGTTTTTTGCACTTTGATCCTGAGTTACCATTTTTGCTACTATTTTGTTTGAAATATATTTTCTTTGCTTTTCTTTTTCTATTTGAATTCTTTCATTTTTTTGATAATTTAATATTTTGTACTTTTTCTCACTACTAGCCCAAAAATTTCTATAAAGTAAGGCTATGATTTCTTTTGCTTTTTTAGAAACTTTTTGTTCATCTAAAGTCTTTTTAGGATTATATTTAAATAAATAATTGTCATTTGAATAATTATTAAATACTTCTAAATATTTTGTTGGAATTTTTTCATAATCGCTTTCTGGAATATATTTAATAATTTCTAGCACTTCTGTATAAGCATTTGCATATTCAATATCTTTCATATTACTTAGTCTCTCTTTCTGAAGAATCTTTTTCTCTTGCTTGAGTATTAATTATCTCTTCTAAAGAATCTTGACTTTGTACATCTTTCATTTCTGGAATCACCTGTTTTCCTAATTCATCAACTTTCTGTAACCATTCTCCTCTAATTTGTTCAAAGAATTTATTATACTTTCCTTTGCCATCTTTAGAGTAAATAATTTCTCCTGTATGTTCTTCAATTGAAATACCATTATCTAATATATTAATAATTGCTTTTCCATCTTTAGTAGTAGATAATAAAAATTTTCCATGAGATTCTAGTTCTTTTTTTCTAAGAATTTCTTTATCTTCTTCACTTTCACTTTCAAATATTTGATTTCCATACCAATACATTGCATCGTCTTCAATAGTATCTTCATAAATTTTAGAACCATTTTTTTTAAAATCTTCAGTTATTTTTGCTTTTTCTTCTGGCTCTATCTTTTCTAATTTAAAATATATTTTACTTTTTAGGTCATCATCTACGTTTCCATTAAAATTATAATAAATATTTCCATTATCTCCCTTTGAAGCTAAAGGATAACCTACAGGCCTTTTTTCTCCATCAATAGTAGCAACCATTATTTGGTTATTCTTTGAAATATATACCATCTCAATCATTTCTGGTCGTAGACTTATTTCAGAGACTTTTTTAAAATCATTTTCTAAGGATTTTATCTTTTTTTGCATTTTATCATAATCTGATTCTCCTTCTAAAATATTTATTTCACTGTTTCTTTTTAATTCCTGATTTTCATCTATTTCTTTATTTTGTGCTTGACTTCTTGCACCGATTTCTATTGGAGTTATAAATGTTGTAATTGCAAATTCTTTTGGAGACATCTTGCCTCCTTTAACGCTATATCCGTCAGCATTTCCACCATAAGTATAATTCTTTATTGCAAACTTTGACATAGCATCTGCTAAATTATCATCTACAAACTCTTGAATTCCTTTAGTAGCATCAGGATAAATATCAATTATCTTTTTAAAAAGACTTTCATATATTTTACAAGCTTGTTTAGGGCTATTGTTTGCCTTCTCTATTTCACTATTTATAATATTCCCTAAACTTGTATTTTCTAAATTATTCCCAAAATAGGAAAGCAATCTAATAAGCACTTTTCTTATATTACTTTCTTTATAAATCTTTGGCTTATTATTTCTAAAGAATGCTATTCCGGATTTTCCAACAGCATAAAAATCTATTACTTTATTTCCTGCTTGTTGCATTTTTTCCATTGTAGCAGCATCAATATTTCCTTTTGAAAGTTCGTCTTTTAGATTTTCATCAAGTGACATAGAATAATGATTGTGAATAGATTTATCATCATATTTATTATTAAGGCCACCAATTGCATAGCCTACTCTTTCTGGTATTCCTTGTGTTGCATATGACAAAGAAGCAGCCGACAACTCGCAATAATTTAATTCTCCAGTTTTATAAGGTGTTTTAAAACTATGGGATAATGTTTCATATTCATCCTTAAATAATTCTTTAGATATATCTAGTCCATTTTTAGAAACTTCATCAATTAACGCTCCTGGAAAACAATGAGTATAGAAAAAATTATTTTTGTTTCTAATATCTACATATTCTAGTATTTTTACTCTATCATCCAAGCTTAAATTATTTGATTCCATAGAAAGTTTTTGAGAAACTGTATTTTCTATTCTTGGCATAAGATATTTCTTAAAGAAATCTTTTTCTTTACCGTGGATTAGATAATCTTCAATAATTTCCTTTACACTTTCAAAGGATTTATCTCCTGTAGATATATAATATTTAGATAAAATATTTCCAACATTTGTGAAAATAAAATGTGCCATTATTGAATTTTGACAATAAGCATCATTCATTTCTTTAGAATTAAAAACCATATTCATATATGAAGCCATTTCTTCATTTGAAATTATATCTTCCATAATCTTCCCTTTCATATTTATACTTTAGTTTTTTATAGCAAAATTATTACTTATAAATCTCATCTAGTAATTTAAATTAACTAATTATTTTGAATAATATATTTTTTCACTTTTCAATATAAAATAGCTAAAATTTAGCAAAGATTTGTTAATATATATATTTCATTTGGCAATTACATTAAATTTTCCGCATTTAATTTTTCTAGCTCTTCTAATACAAATTTTCCATCTTTCATTATTAATCTATCATCGAAATATACTTCTCCTCCACCATACTCTTTTCTTAGTATTTTGACAATATCCCAATGAATAGATGATCTATTTCCATTATCACTTTCTTCTAATGCCATTCCCGGTGTAAAATGGAAACTTCCATTTATCTTTTCATCAAATAAAATATCACATATTTCATTGTTTATGTATGGATTTAGTCCAAATGCAAATTCTCCTATGTATCGTGCGCCTTCATCTGTATTAAGTATTTTATTTAGTTCGTCTGTATTTAATTTTGCTGTTGCTTCTATTATTTTGCCATTTAAAAATTTAAACATAATTTCTTCAAAAATAATATCATTATATTTTGTCTTTGTATTATAAGTGATATATCCATTAACACTATCCTTTATAGGGCATGTAGCAACTTCTCCATCTGGTATATTAAATGTACCATAATACATTTCAGCTGGAATATTCTTTATACTAAATGATAAATCAGTTCCAGGTGCAATAATATGAACTTTGTCAGTATGATTCATTAATTCTTTTAAAGGTTTCATTGCAATTTTCATTTTATTATAATTAACATTGCAAACTTTATAATAGAAATTTTTGAATTGTTCTAAAGTCATATTGCTTTTATTTGCAAAATATTCATTTGGATATCTTAAAATACACCATTTTGTATGTTTAACTCTTTGTTCTAAATGCACTAATGCAGTATAGTATTTGTTATATAGTTCAATCTTTTCTTGTGGTACTCCTTCTAAAACCTTATCAGAATTTGGAGAACTTATTCCTATATATGCTTGCATCTTTTTCATTCGTTCATAATCTTTTTTTCCATATTCAATTATTTCATCTTTGCTAGCATTAATTAGAAAATTCTTTAAGTCGTCATATCTAATTATATTAATTTCAGAGTTTGCATTTAAATCTTTTGCTTGCTTTTTAATTTCATTAGCAAGGGCTATTCCATCTTCTCCAATTACCTCTATTAGTAAATTATCTTCACTTTTTAAATTAATGGAATTTTTAATAAGATTATTAGCTAATATTATATTTCTGTTATCCATTAGTATTCTCCTTAATCTTTTTTCTACATTATACATATTATTTTTGTAAGTGTCAATTTTCTTCCATTTTACCTTCTTTCTTTATATTAGAGAAGGCAAAAATCTTCGTAATAATTTTTTTAGCAATATAGTTTCAAACCCGCTTGTATCAACAAATCAAAGTCGGTAAAATCAAAGCTTTGCGCAAGTTTGGTATAGAGTTGCAAATGAATTCTGTAGAACTTAATTTAGGGCTAATAACAAATATTGAGCAAATTGCACAATAATAGCTAAAATTATTGATACAATACTTTTTTGAAATATACTATTTTGTAAGATATTACTTTTTATTTAAAATTCTCCCTTATTATTTTATTTCATTATAGTGAATGAAAATTTCGCGAAAAAATTTATAAGTAAATTTGGAATAATTATATCACAACATTTGTTGAGCTGTTTGTTTTTTAAAAATTTATTAAAATTTGAAATTTAAGATTTTTAATTTTGGGAAATCAGTTCTATCCTCTATTCTCCCAAATTTGACTTTGATTATTTAATATGAATTGTAATTTATCTGGATAATTATCTTTCGGATTTTTCGTCAAATTCTTTAACTCTTGTATTTACACCATTAATAGTTTTATATTCTCTTTTAGAATTTTTATAAACTTTTTTGGATATCTCATCTTCTAAATCTATCCCTAAAATTTCTGATAATCCTAATAAATAAATTGCAACGTCAGCAAGTTCTTCTCCTAAATCATTTTTCTTTTTTCTCCAAGCTTCATATGCTTCTGATATTTCTCCATATGTTAAGCAAAACTCTTTGTTAACATCAGTTAAATTAAATCCTTTATCTACTTTGTTTTGATATATTTCTTTTTGAATCTTTTTTAAATCCATGGCTATTCCTCCTATTTTAATTTTTTCTAAAATTTTTATTCAATTCTTTTTCTTCTTCTAAATTTCTTTTTTCTTCCTCAACATATTCTAAAAAAATTCTATTGTTAAATGAGCCTCTCTTTTCGACTTTAAGTTTCATAATTTCATTCACTTTTTGCATTCTATATCCTTTTAAATCCATTATTGCATTTATAACTTCCATTAAATCTCCAAGCTCATCTATACTATTTTCTTCTATAAATTCATTGGCTTCTTCTATAACTTTTTTGTTTAATTCTTTAAGATATTCTGTATCATCTAAAATCCTATATTTACTCTTTCTTCCTTGTTCACTATCAATATTTTTAGGTATTTTATCTCTTACTAACTTATTGTAACTATACTTAAAATTATTTTTTAATACCTTTATTCTAATTCCTACTACTCCATATTCATTTTCCTGTTCATGTGAATAATATTGATTCATTGATTTTACTTTTTCTTCTATTTCATTTCTATCAGTATAAATTTTGCTAAACAGTCTTTCAAAGGTATCATCTCTATAAATATCAAGTACTTCAACTACTAGCTGTTCTTGCAAATCTGGTAATTTGGAAAATTTTATTTCATCACCTATTTTAATTTTCCTTCTTTTTTCATCATTTAACCTAAATTCGATTGTCTTAGTCCCATTCTTTATTCTTTCAAAAGGATTCTCTTGTAATTTCATTTCATGTACCATATTAATTACCTCCATCTCATATTTTTTCGTATAATTTTAACTTTATAACCTTATTTATATTTATTGAATTCATTATTCAATAAATACAAATATTAGATAAATGTATATCACAATTGTTAAATTTATATTTTCAAAGCCTTTATTCTTAAAATATATAATTAACTCTTAATAGTTTACCTAGCATCAATTAATTTTAATAATAAGTTACATATTTTTAAATAATTTTCATCTTTATTTTTTCCTTTTTAGAATTCTATTTAATTCTTCTTCTGCTTTTTTTATAAAGTAATCATTCTTTTCAATGGGTAAATTGACTTTTTCAATAATCTTTTTAATTTTTTCAATTGAATCCCATTCTGTATTTTCTTCTGTTTCTATTTCAATAAGGAAGTTACCATTTTTTACGAATTTTAATGCTAATTCAAAATTATCTTTATAATAAATAACATCATCTTCTTTTATATTCATAATCTCATAATATCCGATAGCAGCAAATAATTTTTTTGCTTCTTCAATATTATATATCTCACAATTTATTGAATTTTGATTTAAAATATTCCCTTTTTCATCTATATTTTTTTTCTTAAAAGTTATTTTTTGAGATATTTCTTCATCATTAGCTATATATCTTATAATGATTGCTTTCGATAATATTTGCCTCGTTGATAAATTATTAATATTGCAATCTTTTGGAATATAATAATAATCATCTAAGGAAAATTTTCTCCCTTTCTTAAATCCATTATTTTCTAAAATCTTTATAGTATTTTCTTTTGGACCAATAATTTTAATTGTTATTTCATTATTTTTTTTAATTGACATACGGTTCTCCTAACATTATATGCAAATAATTTTAATACTCATTTTATTGAATTCTCTTTCTGTTGGTTTTGATTCTAAATAATATCTTTTAATATCTTGCTCATATTTTCTTTAATCAATTTTTCTTTTATTATAAAACTTTCTGTTGTAGATGTCTCAAAATAATTGTTCTCAATTGTGTATTTAATCCACATTAAAGCAAAACTTTTTAAGTATGGAATCTCTTTTTGTTTTAGATTAAAGTCGCTTTCATAATAACTGTCTAAGAAAACTTTTATTCCTTTTTTATCTATTCCTCTTGTTTTTGAGAAAAATATATTAGCAATAAAAATAGCAATATCACATATTGAATTTCCATATTTTGCATCATCAAGATCTATTAGTGCAACTTCGTCATTATTAATAAATATATTATCTTTTGTCAAATCAAAATGTAAGACTGATTGTCTCAAATTTTGATTTATTTCAAATGGCATTTTATTTAAGTTCCTGCCTGCATAATTTTCTGTTTCTTTATGAAAAGCTGATAAATATTTAGCAATCTTAATAATTGTTTCACTATTTAGCTTTTTGTTTTTAAATTCAAGTTGTTTACCATTTATAAAAGAATATATAATCATATAATATCCATCTATTTTTGCATATTGTTTATCATCATTTGTTTTGTATATCTTAGGAACAGAGATATTTTGAACATTAAGAAAATTGTATAGTTTAATCATCTGAGTTGTATGTTTTAAATTATTATATATTTTTGCAATATATTTTTCTTTTCCATATATAATATATACATTTTTGTCAGTAGAATCATTATTTTTCTTAACGCCTTTAATATCATTTATATTATATCTTTTATTAAGTGCACATTTAATTTCGCTTTCATATTTATCATTCTCATCTAATACAAATCTTCCATCTTTCATTATTAATCTATTATCTGTATTGAGTATTTTATTTAGTCCGTCTGTATTTGATTTCGCTGTTGCTTCTATTATTTTGTCATTTAAAAATTTAAGCATAATTTTTTCTCCACATTAAATATAAAACTCTAATTTCTAGTTATAAAATTCTGTCATCTTTTTTTGTTTTTTGCTTTTTGCTTTTTTCATTTCCATCTTTAACTATTTTACTTAAATCTATATTATACTTTCTTTTAAGATCTTTTTTTCCTGCATTTATAATCTTGCTAAGTTTTAAATTTCCATCTTTGTCTTTGTCTAAAAGTGGAATATCATTTTCATTCATATATTTTAATAAATAATATTGTTGTTCTACATTTCTTCTTAGTGCTCTATTAGTTATATATCTGTCTATTCCATATCCTTTAAATAATTTGATTGTAGGCCTAATATTTTTTATTGATATGCAAAATATACTAGGTTTAAGTAAATGAGAATATTTTTCGTCTTTCCATTCTGGCATATTTAATATTGTTTCTATTTCAGTTGAATTGCTGTTCCATATATTTGATGTTAACAACTTTTTGAACTTTTCGTCTTTCCATTCTGGCATATTTAATATTTTTTTTATTTCAGTTGAATTGCTGTTCCATATATTTGATGTTAACAACTTTTTGAACTTTTCGTCTTCCCATTCTGGCATATTTAATATTTTTTTTATTTCTGTTAAGTTACTACTCCATATAGTTGACGTTAGTAGGCTTGCATATTTTGGGTTTTGCCATCCTTCAAAATCTAATATCTTATTTACTTCGCATGAATTGCTAAGCCATATATTTGGTTTTAGCATTTTTTTAAATTTATCATTATCCCATTTTTTTATATTTAATATTTTTTCTACTTCAGATGCATTACTATTCCATATAGTTGGTGTTAATAGTTTTTTTAAACTTTTATCTTCCCATTCTTTCATCTCTAATATTTTTTTTATATCAGTTGAATTGCTCTTCCATATATTTGGTGTTAGTAATCCTTTATATTTTTCATTCTGCCATTCTTCCATGTTTAGTATTTTTTTTATTTCAGATGCATTACTATTCCATATATTTGGTGTTAGGAGTTTCTTATATTTTGCATCTTGCCATTCTTCCATTTCTAATATTTTTTTAATTTCAGTTGAGTTGCTCTTCCATATATTTGAAGTTAATAATTTTTTAAACTTTTTTTCTTTCCATTCTGGCATATTTAAAATTGCTTCTATTTCTTCTAAGCTTTTTTCATATAGTGTACCACTTTTTAATTTTTTTCTATTACCTATCATTTTATTAATCTCTTTATTTTTATCTAAAACCATTTTTATTTCCCTTCTATTTTTATTAATCATTATAAAATTCTTCGAATAAATTCATATCTTCACTAGCCTTATTTATAAAATCATTATTATATTTTTTATTTAATTTATTATATTTTTCAATAAAATCCTCATATTGAAAATTAAATAAGTCTAAATAGTCACTTACAATATCATCTATATAAGTACATTTTTCTCCTATTAAGAAATTAATTATCTGATAAAAATTTTCTTCTTTTAACTTTTTTATAACCGATTCGGAATATTTTTCTTTTATTTCATCAATTTCTTCCATATATATCTCCAATGTTTTTAATTAATAATATTTTAATACTTTGCATATTTCTATTATAACATCTTTATTAATAAATATCTATATTTTCTTGATTGTTTTATTATATGAATCTTTTAATATAAAAATTGAAATTATTGCGGTTAATATTTCAGCTATTGGGAAAGTCCACCAAATGTTGTTAACAACGTTATTGGATTTTGCAAATAATAAAGCTACTGGAAATATAAATACTATTAATCTTAATATTGATATTACTAAAGGTTTTATTGCATATCTTAGTGATTGTAAAATTCCTTGAATAGCTACTGATACCCCCATAAATATATATCCTAGGCTTGCTATTCTTAATGATTTTACACACACATTAATTATTTCCGAATTAGTTTCACCTGTAATGTCAAATAAATTTGATATCTGTTTTGCAAATATTTCTAAAATAATACTTAATATTAAAGTGACAATAATCGTATCAATTATTCCATATTTTATGCAATCATCACATCTTTTTTTATTTTTCATTCCATAATTAAAAGATAAAATTGAAATAATTGTATTTGAAAGTCCAAATGCTGAAAATAATACTATTTGTTGAATTTTATAATATATTCCAAAAGAGCCTACAAGTATTGTAGGATTTGCATTTGAATTTCCAAGAATTGCGTTCATACCTGCCATCATTACAGAAAGTAATGTTTGCATTAATGCTGCAGAAATTCCTATAGAATAAATTCCTTTTATAATATTTTTGTTTGGTTTAATGTATTTTAAATTTCCATTAATTTCTTTATTTTTATTATAATGAAATATCATTGCCAAAATAAGTGAAGCAAATTGTCCGATAATTGTTGCCCAAGCTGCTCCTGCTACTCCAGCTCCTAATGGAAATATAAATACATAATCTAAAATTATATTTAAAACTGCTCCAGTAATTTGTGCTATTGTAGAAAGCATCGTTTTTCCAGTTGATTGTAAGAATCTTTCATATGCAGTGTATCCTATAGCACCAAGTGAAAATATAGTTACGATTTGTAAATATGTTGTACCCATTTCAATTACTTTTTTGTTTCCACCTGCAAATAACGTTATGAACCATCTAGAACCAAATATTCCAAATAAAAAGAATACTATAAATATTATTAAACATAAAAATATTCCATTTCCAGCCGCTTGGTTTACTTTTTCTTTATTATTTTCACCTAAACTTTTTGATAATAATGCATTTAATCCTATTCCTGTACCTACTCCAACTGCTATTATTAAAATTTGAATTGGAAATGCTAGAGTTAATGCTTGGTTAGCTATTGCCCCATTTTCTCCCATATTTGTTACAAAAATACTATCTACAACATTATATAACGCTTGTAAAACCATTGAAATAATCATTGGTAGCCCCATTTTCCATAGTAATCCTTTAATTGATTTTTGAGCCATTTTATTTGTATTTTCTTTTTTAATTTTAATATTACTATTTTCTAAATTTGTTTTTTTCTCCTCAATCTTTAATTCTGCTATTTTTTCTTTCATTTTACTTATATGATTTTTTTTAAATCATATACTCCTTTCTTTATATATTATTTATTAAAAAGTATAAGCTATTATAGTATATTAATAATATTATAAAAGCAAAAAAAACGTAAATCCTTAAATCTGGATTTATGCTTTTGCTACTCGATTTTATTAAATTTCTATACTATTTTATTTTCAATTACACTTTATATTTGATATTATAACAAATTTTTTAAAATGTTGCAAGCATTTTAATATTAAAAAACTCTATATATTCAGTATATCTTAATTCGTTCTTTTAAATTTTATAATAAAAAATAAATTAAAAATTTTGTTGAATAAAGTATATTTTTGTAGTATACTTTGGTTACTACAAAGGAGATTGAGATATGATAATTTTACAAAATAATAATGTTATTCTTTCATCTGAAGAATTTAAAAAATATAATATAAAAATAAATAGTTCTGAAATTCTAGATTTTGTTAATAATGATAAAACAAAAATTAAAATTTCAGATAATAAAAAACAGTTTAAAATATTCAAAATAGACTTTAATGGTACTTATAATTTTCAAGTTAAAACACTAAAAAAATTATATTCTTTAATATCTAATGGATATATTTTTGGAATTCCTTTCAATGAATATAATTTAGTAGGAATTGTTGATAATTGTGAATCTTATGATAATAACGTTAACTCAGATAATGAAATTTTATTTGCTCTTTCAGCTATTTTTATTGCTGACTTACGTGAAAGATATAATTTTTTATTTGAAAAAATTTGTGATTATTTAGATTCATTATGGGGAAAATATAATCCATGCAAATTTAAAAATGACACTTGTATAGCTGCACGTAATGGAATGACTACTTATGAAAAAGATGGTTGTTGTCACCCTTTTTATTACTCAAAAGATATATTAAAATTTGTTGAAGGTGTACATAAATGTAAATATTTAGACCCTGTAAAACATTGCACAATGAGAAATATTACTGATAAACTTTTTGTTTGTGATTTTTTGAAAGATGAGAAATTGTTTGATATTGATTTTAATAAAATATTCTTAATTCAGATTTTCTTTAATTCTCATCAAAAAATTGCAATTCAGCATAATTTTTTTATTACCAAAGATAAGTTTGTTGATAAATTGATAGAGGAATTAAATGATAAAGAACCATTATCGCTTTATTGCTTAAATGATCATTTTAGAGCTATAACCTATACTCCAGAATCTGAAAAAGAACAAGTTAAATATTATGAAACTCATAAATGTGAAGGTTGTACTAATCTTACATATTATAAACTTTTTAATAAAAAACTTCTTAGAAAATTAAATATAACTAAATTAGTAGATTGATATTAGATTTATACTATATAAATTTAATATCAAAAATGTATTATATATGTAAAATTATTTATTAAATGTTAAGAAATATTTGTAATTTTAAAAAAATAAAAGGAGTTATATAATGATTAATACTGAAAATAATCCTCAATTTTTAAATTCATTTTTGGAGTATTCTTTGGCATATCAACGTAAATCACCTAACTCTGTTGATCAATATAATTGTGATTTAAATATGTTTCTAAGATATATGAAATATCATTTTCACATGACTAGCGAAAAGGAATTTGACAATATAATTATTAATGACCTAACTCTCAAAGATTTAGAAAGAATTACTCAAGAAGATATTCATGCTTTTATATCATATTTATCAATTAATAGAAAATGTGGTCCTGCAACTTGTGCTAGAAAAATATCTACAATTAGAATTTTCTTTAAATATTTGTCTATAACCACAAAAACTTTGCCAACTAATCCTGCTCAAAATCTTGAAACTCCAAAATTAAATAAACGTCTTCCCCGCTATCTTACTCTTGAAGATAGTAAAAAATTGCTCGAAAGAGCTGCTGAAGATGATGATAATAAAAATAAGGAAAGAGATTTTGCTATTATTACTATTTTTCTTAACTGTGGTCTTCGTTTGTCTGAATTAGTTGGAATTAATATTTCTGATATAAAATTTGATGAATGCATGCTAACTGTTATAGGTAAAGGAAATAAAGAACGTACTATTTATTTAAATAAAGCTTGTATTGATGCTATTAAATTGTATATGGATATTAGACCTACAAATGCTAAAAAGGATAATAAAAATTCTGATAAAGCTTTATTTTTAAGTTCTTGCAGACAACGTATTAGCAAACGTACAGTTGAGAATATTGTTACAAAAGAACTATCTAAAGCAGGCCTTGATACTACCAAATATTCTACTCATAAATTAAGACATACAGCTGCAACTTTAATGTATAAATATGGTCAAGTTGATATTAGAGCATTGCAAGAATTACTTGGGCATCAAAGTATTTCTACTACTGAAATTTACACTCATGTTGATAATGAGCAAGTTAGAAATGCTGTAAATAGCAATCCTCTTGCAGGTTTTATTTCTCCTAAAAAAGGTTAGAAAAATTTATAGCTTTATAAAATAATTTTAAATTTATAACGAATCATAAAATAAAACTATTCAAGAAAAATTAGACGTCAGGAACCTACGGCGAACTTTCTTTTTAGATTAATTTTGAAATAAAGGCTTATTGGTTTTATTTCTATATATTAATTTATTCTGTAAGTTCACGTTTCCCGAACGCTAATTTCTTCTTTCATATGTTTTATTTTATTTTTTGTTTAATTTTAGTCTACTAATTTTATAAAGCTATAAATTTTTCTAACTCTTTTTTATGTTAAATCATATACTATATTAAAGGAGGTATATGAAATTTAATAACATAAATATTGGTTTTGCAATGACTGGTTCCTTCTGTACTTTTTCTAAAACTATACCTAAAATAAAAGAATTAGTTGATGAAGGTGCTAATGTCGTTCCTATTATGTCTTTTAATGCTTATAATTTAGATACTAAATTTGGCAAAGCTGAAGATTTTATACATCAAATTGAAGACATAACTGGTAATAAAATTATTCATACAATACAAGATGCTGAACCTATTGGACCTAAAAAAATGACAGATATAATGGTCGTCGCTCCAGCTACTGGAAATACTATTTCTAAATTAGTAAATAGCATAGTTGACACTCCTGTAACAATGGCTGTTAAATCACATCTAAGAAATAATAATCCTGTTGTAATAGCAATATCTACTAATGATGCATTAAGCGGTAGTGCTAGTAATATAGGAGCATTACTTAATAGAAAAAATTATTATTTTGTGCCATTTAGACAAGATAATCCAATTACTAAACCTCGTTCAATAGTATTTGATCCAGAATATATCTCTAAGACTATATCCTCTGCATTAGAAAATCAGCAAATTCAGCCTATAATATTATAAAAGAAGCTAACAATATTAGTTAGCTTCTTTCCCTTTGCTATATATTACTTACTTGTTTTTTTAGATAAGCAAATATGAAATCATTTATATCTCCGTCCATTACTTTTTGTACATCTCCTACTTCATAATTAGTTCTGTGGTCCTTTACTAGAGTATATGGGCAAAATACATAAGATCTAATCTGACTTCCCCATGCTATTTCCATTTGATTTCCTTTTAATTCATCAATAGTTTCTTTATTTTGCTTTTCTTTTAAATTAATCAATTTAGACATAAGCATTTTCATAGCATAATCTTTATTTTGAAATTGACTTCTTTCAGTTTGGCAAGATACAACAATTCCAGTTGGAATATGTGTAAGTCTTACTGCCGAAGAAGTTTTATTTATGTGTTGTCCACCAGCTCCTGAAGCTCTATAAACGTCCATTTTTATGTCTTCCGGTTTAATAAATACTTGTTCATCATCAGTTATCTCTGGTAAAACTTCAATAGAAGCAAATGATGTATGTCGCCTTCCTCCTGCATCAAATGGTGAGATTCTTACTAATCTGTGAACACCATGTTCACTTTTCATATATCCATAAGCATAATTTCCACTTATCAAAAATGTTACACTTTTAGCTCCCGCTTCTTCACCTGGAAGATAATCTAATTCTTCCACTTTGAAGCCATTTTCTTCGCCCCAGCGAGTATACATTCTATATAGCATCTCAGCCCAATCCATTGCTTCTGTTCCACCTGCTCCTGGGTGTATAGTAACAATAGCATTATTCTTATCATATTTTCCAGAAAGTAATGTCGAAATCTCTAGTGTTTCTAATTCCTTTTCTGTATTTGATACACTGTTTTCAACTTCTTTTTCTAAGTCTTTGTCGCTTTCTTCATTAAGCAGTCCTATCATTTCTCTTATAGTATTAATTTCCGATTTTATGTAATTAAATAATGAAATCTTTTTCTTTAATTCTGAAATTTTTGCTGATACCTTTGTAGAATTTTCTGGGTCATTCCAAAAAGTAGGGTTAGATGTCTGAATTTCCAAATCTGACAAAGATTTTTCTAGTGCTTCTATATTTATTGTTTTTTCTAACTCATTAATTCTATTTAGTTGTAATTCATTTTTTTTAGTCAATTCATCAATATCGAACATTATATAACTCCTTATCTAAAATAAATTTAGATGATAAAATTGAAACTCATATAGAATATTGCCATTATTCAATAATTAATACCTATATATCAACAATTAAAAATATTAACTAATATAAATCTAGTTTCTTGCAATTTCAAAATTAACGTCTTTTCCTTTGATTTTATTTCCGTTCATTTTTTTCATGACTTCTTTAACATATTTTTCTGGAATTGATACAAATGAGAAATTCTCTAATAATTTAATATTTCCAATATCATTTCCAGACATACCTGTATTTCCAGTTATTCCTCCAACTATGTCTTTTACCATTATATTATCTTTCTTTCCTAAGTTTAAAAATAGTTTTATATTGCCTTCATCATCAAAGCATGCATCTTCTATAGCTATTTCTTTAGTTGATGTATTATCATTTTCTTCTTTTTCTTCTTGATAATTTCTATTGATTAATGTTGATAGTAAAGCTTTTGCAATTTTTTCAGAATCGTTGTTATTATTTTTTAGAAGTTTTTGAAATAAACTATCTTCATCCTTTGATAATTCTTTTTCACTATATGAATCGATTATTTTTTGTATTTCTTCTATCTTCTTTTCATTTCTAATTTTTTCTACTTCTCCAAGTGATGGGATTTTTCCATTTTCCAATTTTGTTTTTGCAAATTTTTCTATATTGAAAATCTTTGATTTTTCTTTTCCTACTACAAAGGTAAATGCTATTCCACCTTTTCCATTTCTTCCTGTTCTTCCTATTCTATGTACATAGTATTCTGCTTCTTGAGGTATATCATAATTAATAACTAATTCTAAGTTTTCAACGTCTATTCCCCTTGCTGCAACATCAGTAGCTATCAATATTTTTAAATCACCTTTTTTAAATTTTTTCATTATTCTTTCTCTTTGGTCTTGACTTTTATCTCCATGAATTGAATCTACTGAATAACCTTTTTTCTGTAATACTTCTATTAAATTATCAACTTTACGCTTAGTATTGCAGAATATTAAAGCTTTTGTAGGATTGTACATATCTAATAATCTTACAACTGTTTCATCTTTCATTGAGGATTTCATTTCGAGTGCAATTTGCTTTATGCTATCAACAGTTAATTCTTTTGATTTTATGATAACGTTTTCTGGATTTTTTAAATATTTTTCAGTTATTTTTAATATTCTTTTACTCATTGTAGCTGAAAATAATAAGGTTTGTCTATCTGGATTAACTTCTTTTAATATAGTTTCCATATCTTCTTCAAATCCCATATCAAGCATTTCATCTGCTTCATCTAAGACTACAATTTTAGTATTAGCTAATCTTATAGTTTTTCTTCTCATATGGTCCATAACTCTACCAGGAGTACCTACTATAATTTGAGCTCCTCCCTTTAATTCTCTTATCTGATTTTGCATGCTTTGTCCACCATAAATGCAAACTGTTTTAATAGATGCCTTATATTTCAAAAATTTTCTTATTTCTGCTGTAACTTGTGTTGCAAGCTCTCTTGTAGGACATAATATTATTGCTTGTACATTTCTGTCTTCACTATCTATCATTTCTATAATTGGCAAGCTGTAAGAAGCTGTTTTTCCAGTTCCAGTTTTTGATTGTCCAATAATATCTCTACCTTTCATTATTATAGGAATAGACTTTTCTTGGATTTCAGTCATTTCATCATATCCAATCTCTGCTAAAGCTCTCTTTGTTTCATCACTTAAATTAATATCTTTAAATTTCATTTTTTCTCTCTTTCTTTTTTTATTACATAGCAAATTAAAATGCTAATATTTAAGCATAAAATTCTTAATATGCTTATGCACTTCGTAAATTTGTTCACCCAATATAAATTTTTATAAAAATTTATTTGCGCACCAGTATGCAAAACTTTTTATGTAATAAAAAGAATAGCATTTCCATATTGCATAAAAAATAATATCAAAAATAAATTCTCATAAATTTATTTTTAATATTATCTATATATATCCTTATATAATTTTAAAACATCTATTATATTATCTTAATATTTATACACAACGAAAAAATATTTCTAATACTTATATATCATTTTAATCTTTACATATATCACTATATATCAATTTACTTCAACAAATTTATTATACTTTTTAATTATAACATAAATATTAATAATTTTCCATAGTTTACGTAAAATTATTTTATATCCAAAAATTTCTTGATATTGCCTGTTTAAATGATTTTGAACCTAATGCTAACGATATTATTAGATTTATCGTAGAAATTCCTAAAGCGATTATACTCATAACTTTGTTGCTTGCCCTATTTGATAATAAAAAATATAGTGGTAATAAACTAACTATTAAAATTCCAATTTGGCAAATTACATATTTCATATATTTTCTTCTACTTGCTATTGCTACTACAAACATTGTACCATTTGCTATAATTAATATTATTGGGATTGCAAGATTGATAGACCATCCTCTAAATCCACTTTTAAAATCTAAGAAAAAAGTTAATATTGATAATGCTATTGTTTGTAATAAAACATGATCCGCTATATTATTACTTTTTCTTATAGAATATAAAACTGTAACCCATGTATATATTATTCCAGCAGTAGATAAAGCAGCCCAATGCAAATCAGGTGTGAATTTTGTGTTAAAATAAAACAAAATTGCAATTACTATAAATGAAATGATTATGCCTATATATACAATATTATTAGCTTTTTTTGCGTTTAGTTTCTTTGGATATATCATCTAAAACACCATTACTTTCTATCTCAATTTTTATTCCATGATTTTTTATAAATTCATAGAAAAATTTTTCAATTTCATTATTATCTAATATTGATGTAAATGTAAATACTAATTTATCTTCAAATGAGCATGCTGAACATTTAATTTTCTCTACAGGTTCTGGAGATAATAGCATTATAAAATAATCTATATAATCTCTATATTTTCCTATAATACCCATTCTTCCTATATTTGAAAAAGTTATAGTAGTATATTTCCTTATCTCAATGTAGCTTGCACGTACTAAAACTTTTTTTAAAAATAGTGGTATCATTTTTATAAAAAAATTAGTTCCTAATCTAACATTCGTTGACATAGTTTTTGAAAT
>JBPOHA010000003.1:0-1665 GCA_052036095.1 Bacillota bacterium | reverse complement strand
GAGATGTATTAGCAAGGTATCATAGATTAATAGGGGATGAAGTTATTTATGTTTCTGGCACAGATTGTCATGGTACACCAATAACAGAAAGAGCGAAAAAAGAAAAAACTACACCAAAAGAAATTGCAGAAAAATATCATAAAGAATTTAGTGAAGTGTTTGAAAAAATGGGCTTTTCTTATGATTTATATACTAAAACGGAAACTGACTATCATAAGGAAAAAGTAAAAGAATTATTTAAAAAGATATACAATAATGGATATATCATAGAAAAAATTGATAATGATAATTATTGTAAAAAATGTAACAAGTTTGTTGCAGATAGAGAACTAAAATTAACTTGTCCTAATTGTGGAAAAGAAACAAAAGGTGATCAATGCGATTGCGGGTATGTTCCAACAAAGAAAGATTTAGAACAAGCAATTTGCGTTGAATGTGGTAGTTTAACAATTACAAAGGAAAATAAAAATTTATACTTAGAGTTGCCAAAATTACAAGCAGAAATTGAAAGATATGTAAGCGAGAATGAAAATAAATGGAGAAAAAATGCACAAAATGAGACTCACAAATATCTTAAAGAAGGCTTGAAAGAGAGAGCTGTAACACGAAATCTGGATTGGGGAGTAGACATTCCTGTTGATGGTTTTGAAGATAAAAAAATGTATGTATGGATAGATGCTGTATTAGGTTATATAACTGCAACTATGGAATATTGTGAAAACAATAATCTTAATTGGGAAGATTGGTGGAAGAATGGTGATGTACAAAAAAATAAAATATATATGGTGCATGGAAAAGACAATATAGTTTTTCATACATTAATTTTACCAGGATTACTTATTGGTTTAAATGAAAATATGAATTTACCAGATTCTATTGTTTCAACTGAATACTTGAATTTTAATGAACAAAAATTTTCAAAAAGTAAAGGTATAGGATTAACCATTTTAGAAGCATTAGACAAATTCGACACAGAAACTTTAAGATTTCACTTAATAAAAAATGGACCTGAAAATAAGGATTCAAATTTTACAGAAGAAGATTATATTATGACGCATAATGAAATCACAAACAAATTAGGCAATTTTGTTAATAGAACATTAAAATACAAAGGGTTAACCGAAATACCAAAAGGAATAATGGATCTTTCTGTAGAGAAATATATAAAAGAAAAATATATTGAAATAGCAAAATATATAGAAAATATAGAATTTAGACGAGCTACATTGATCATAATGGAATTGCTAGATTATTTAAACAAATATTATGATGATAAGAAACCTTGGGTACTATATAAAGAAGATATCTCAGAGTTTAATAACACTATATATACATGTGCTGTTTCCATAGCAAATATATCTAACTTAATAGAGCCATTTATGCCTAAAACAGCTGATAAAATAAGAAAATTTTTATCATTAAATAATAAAAAATGGAAATACATCAATAAATTAGATTATTTTGAATTAAATAATATAGAACCATTATTTGAAAGAAAATAACGAAATTTGCTTGAAATTTCATATAGCATTAGTAACGCATCACCAGTTGTATCACATATGTTAGAAGAGATTTGACAAAGACAAATTGTGATGGTAAGAAGTACTAAAAATATTGAAAATTTAGATGATAAGAAATTATTAAATTAATGTAATACAAAGTGAA
>JBPOHA010000043.1:0-2637 GCA_052036095.1 Bacillota bacterium | reverse complement strand
CTAAAAAAACATTAAAAAACGGACTATTAATTGCAGAAGTTTCTAAATCTTGAACTAAACCAATTTCCCAAAAAGTGTCAGATAAATTAGATTCTTCCATTTCCTTAAAATATTCTAAAAATCCTTTCTCCGAAATTCTTCGAATATCCAAATCCATTACTGATTCAGGGGAAGTAATATATCTACTTGTCAATGTCGAAAAAACATACCACTTAGAAACAAAATGTTTTATTTGTGTTTTGTCAATTTGATTGTTAGTATTTAAGATTAAATAAAGGGTGTAGGCAAAATCTAATGTCATTTGTGAATTTATCAACCTGTTTGAGATAAAACCAGATGATTTTATCGAAAGTATAAAGTTAGTAAATGAAAATTCATTCATAAAATCCAATACGCCATCAGTCAATTTCTCAAAAGATGCTTCAGCAATTTCTTCTTTGTAGTCGCGTGTTTCAAAATCACGACCACCAAGTAAACTTACCAAATCTTTCATTTTACCACGACCGAACTTATACATAAAGGCAACACGTAAAATGTCACCATATCCAGGGTCAAAAATCTCTTCCCTATCATCTTTAAGCCATTTGATTTTAGAAGCAAATTTAGACTCCATAAAATCTTTGTCTTTTGTCATTTCATGATACCAGTCAGGTTGCACAGCTAAGTGAGAAAAATAATCAATTGCTTTACGAAGAGCGTTACCGCCATATTTTATATTTGCAGCAATCTTTGACATTGCAAAGTCCGATTGATTAAGTTTTGCTCCTTGACTATTAATTCTAATAAATATTTCAGTTACTTCATCAATTGTAAGTTCTTTATCTAATGTGATTACGCCAATCTGACGATTTTTAATGCCAATTAGATTATCTAAAATATCATGTAATCTATCTGAATCCATTTCAGGATTTGACTCACAGTATTGTGAAACAAAACTACCACGTTTAAAATCTGTTTTAAAAACCTCAGCAATGTCTGTAATCCATTTTTTGTCCTTTAATATTGCATTATCTTGCACTTTAAAAACTTCGTCTTCGTCTATTGCTAATGGATTAAATGAAATTTTAATTCTTTTCTTTTCAAAATCAGAATTTATAACTTCAAGTCCTATAATTGCAGTCATAAGTGCAGTAACACGTTGCTGACCATCAATCATAATTTTCTTTCCTTCTGATTTATTCCCATCTTTTAAAATCATATTAGGACTTTGGGAAATTATCAAATAACCTGTCGGATAGCCTGTATATAGTGAATCTATCAAATCCCTAACTTGTCTAGGTTTCCATACAAAAGGTCTTTGTATTTCTGGAATGGCAATTTCTCCAGATTTAATAAAATTCAAAATTTGTTCAATTGCAATATTCGAAGCGTTGTATTTTTCTGCCATAATCAATATATTTTGCTGTGTCTGTGTCTTTTTTTAAGCTGCCCGCTAACGTGCCGCAAGCAGGAAATGTAGCGGAATGCGTGAACTGTATCAAGTCACGGTGTAATAAAACCCTGCAAGCGAGAAACAACTCTACATTAACCTATCAGCCCGCTATTTTTTTTGCTTGCTGTTAGCGGTTCGGCTTTTTTTTACCATTCTAATAATTCTTCATATAACAATTGTATTTTGTTAATATCAACTTCATATTGAGCTGATGTTTTAGGTAAATTTAATTTATCAATATTTTTATCCCCATTAGAATTTGCCCAATAAGATGGATGATTTTCAATTATTTTTTTACCTCCCAATTCTTTAACTATTAAATTATAAATTTTCCCTCCAAGTCCTTGTTTTTCGTCATTTGGAATATCATTTGCTTTACCATTTTTACGTAACCATAAAATTATTTCATCGGCTCCTATTTTAATCATTTTTTCCATTATTTTAGTTTTTTAAAGTTTTAGAAGATGTTAAATAATCTTTATATCCACAGTGTTTACACTTTCTATGTGTATGATAATAATAAACTGTTGCAGGAACATCAACTTCCCATGACGAAATCACTTCATTTTTAGAATTTTTCTTCGTTCTAGTTTCTACTATTGTTGTTGGCTTTTCATCCACACATTCACGATTAATAATTCTCATTGAATTCCATTTTTCACATCTATTACATTTTCGTTTGTACATATATCTTACTATCAATAACGGACTTAATAATATTATTATAATCCATAGTAGTATATGATTGCTTTCTGTAGATTCTTGTGAAGTTGAATTTGAATTATTATCTAAATTTTCAGTTATATTATTTTCATTATTATATTCTGTTTTATCTAAATTATCAGAATTCTGTTTTTCTATTTTATTTTCATTTTGCTCTATATTATTTAAACTTGTATCTATATTTTCATTTTGCTCAACAGAATTTGAATCTTTTTGTACATTTAATGTATCTTCACTTATTTCTTTTTCTTCTTTTTCTCGTTGTTTTTTTAATTTTCTTTCTTCTCTTTTAGATAATTTTTTTTCTTCAACTCCTATATTTTCGGTATTTTGATATAATGCATAAATATTATTTTGTTCAATAACAAATAATAATATTAGTATAAAAATTACATTCTTTTTCATAATAATTCTATTTATATTTTTTATTTTAATCTTCAAGCTGACCGCTAACGGTCGGCGGTATGAAACGTTGGGGATTT
>JBPOHA010000036.1:0-42080 GCA_052036095.1 Bacillota bacterium | reverse complement strand
TATTCCAATTATGATATTATTTTTCTGTCTTATTTTCTGGATTACTATTGTTGGCGCTAACTATCCTTCTGAATTGCTTTCTAAATTTTTTAATTTTTTAGAGCCTTATTGTGCTGGATTTTTAGCATGGGTACATTGTCCTAATTGGTTGCTTTTGCTTTTAATGGATGGAGTATATAAAACAGTTACTTGGATTGTAAGTGTAATGCTACCTCCAATGGCTATATTTTTTCCACTTTTCACATTGCTTGAAGATCTAGGATATCTACCTAGAATCGCTTTTAATTTGGATAAATGTTTTAAGAGTTGTGGAAGTTCTGGTAAGCAATCTCTTACTATGTGTATGGGATTTGGTTGCAATGCAGCTGGAGTAATTGGTTGTAGAATTATTAGTTCAAAACGTGAGAGATTAATTGCAATTCTCACTAATAATTTTGTACCTTGTAATGGTCGTTTTCCATTTTTAGTAACTGTTGCAACTATATTTTTTAGTGGCTCAATTATATATGGATCTAGCATAAATTCAAGTTTAATTGCTACTTTAATTGTGTTTTTTATAATTTGTATAGGAATTTTATTTACTTTTTTAGTGTCAAATATATTATCAAAAACTTTGCTAAAAGGAGTTACTGAAGGAGCTATATTAGAACTTCCACCTTATAGAAAACCTCAAATTGGCAAAATTTTGGTTCATTCGCTTGTTGATAGAACCTTATTTGTATTAGGAAGAGCTCTAAGTGTTGCAGTTCCTGCTGGTATTGTAATATGGATTCTTTCTAATGTTAACATCTCAGGTGAAAGTCTGCTTACTTATATTGCGAATTTCTTTGATCCTTTTGCTAAATTAATGGGAATTGATGGTTATATTTTAACAGCTTTTTTACTTGGTTTGCCTGCTAACGAAATTGTTCTACCTATAATATTAATGTGTTATACAAAAGCTGGTAGTTTGGTTAATATTGAAAATATGTCTAGCATTAGTTCAATACTTGTTGACAATGGATGGACTTTACTTACTGCTCTTAATGTAATGCTATTTTCATTATTGCATTTTCCATGTGCAACTACTCTCTTGACAATAAAAAAAGAGACTCATAGTTTAAAATGGGCTCTTCTATCATTTGCTATTCCTACAGTTTTGCGGAATATTAGTTTGTATGTTTACAACTTTAATATTTAATATTGTTTCAATTATTTAAAATACATAAAATATATAAAAAATAAAAGCAAATTATTCAAGAAAAATTAGACGTCAGGAACTCACAGTGAGCAATTTTAAAAGTTCATTATAATGTATACATCTTTATATTTCTATAAATTATAATCAAGTTTTACTTTTTAGCTCACGTTTCCCGAACGCTAATTTATTCTTTCATAATTTCTTTTATTTCTTTATTTAAATTATTGTTATATAACATAATTGAAACAATATTAGACTAATTCAGCTATTAAATCATATTCTTTTACTGCTACAATTTTGCATTTTACAAATTGATTTAAATAGCTTTTTTCTTTGCTCTCTAAACATGATTTTTCAATATTATTTTTAGTTGTATTCAATTTTTTATTTTGTTCTTCATCAATTTTTATATAAACTTTTCCATCAATATCTGGAACATCCATATATGTCCTACCTATTAAATAATGTGCTTCTTTTAAATTTTTAATGCTGTTATTTGATTTTAAATTACCTTTAACTTGATTTTCATTTAAAGAATTATCACTATTTTCTTTTATAGTATATTCATCTTCAATTAAAACATCTAAAGTATTTCCAATATTCTTTTCAAGGTTGACTTTTGAAATTTCTTGTTGTAATTTCATTATCTTATTATATCGTGATTTTTTTGTCATTGGATGAATTTGATTAGGCATTTTGCTAGCAGGCGTTCCATCTTCTTTCGAATATGTGAAGCATCCTAACTTATCAAATTTTGCCCATTTTACAAATTCGTACATTTGATTAAAATCATTTTCATCTTCTCCTGGAAATCCTACCATTAATGTGCTTCTAATAATTACATTTGGAATTTCTTTTCTTAATTTTTCAATTAATTTTTTAGTGCTAGCATTAGTATTTTTTCTATTCATTTTTTTCAAAATTTTATCAGATACATGTTGTATTGGAATATCAAAATATTTACATATTTTTTTATTTTCTTTTACTTCTTTGATTAGTTCTTCTGTAATTGTTTCTGGATAAGAGTATAAAAAGCGAATCCATTCAATTCCATTTACTTTACTAATTTCGTGTAAAAGCTCTGCTAAGCAAGATTTTCCGTATATATCTTCTCCATATTTAGTTGTGTCTTGAGCTATTACAATAATTTCTTTTATTCCTTCTTTTGCTAACTTTTTTGTTTCTTCAAGTATATCTTCTTTTTTTCTACTTACATATCTGCCACGAATGTATGGGATAGCACAAAATGTACAAAAGTTATTGCATCCTTCTGCAATTCTTAAATATGCATAATTTGTTCCAGTAGTTACTACTCTATCAAGAAAATCTAATTTATCATTATTTAGATTTTGTTTTATTATTACATTGCAATTCTTTTCATCATAAAAATTAATTTTTCAATTTTTATTTATTCTTTCAATATTTTGATTATTAGAATTTCTACTATTCTTGTCAATAGATTTAATAGATTCTTTTTCTATTCCTTTATTCGCAACTTTAAACTCACTATTTATATTCTTCATATTAATAATTTGCTCTATTTGTTTCCAAAATGTATCATATTCACTAAATTTAACAAATCCATCAACTTCTGGTAGTGATTCTTTTAATTCTTCTTTATATCTTTCAACTAAGCAACCCGTTACAATTAGATATTGGCACTTTCCAACTTTATCATTTGAAAGTTGCTTTACTGAATAAGCTTTTTCATTTTTAGATATATTTTTTTCATGTCCTTGTTTTATTTTATACTGAGCCATTTCTAGAATTGTATTAATAGCTTCTTCTTTCGCAGATTCAATAAATCCGCAAGTATTGATTATAATAATGTCCGCTTCTTTTGGATCATTTACAATTTTATAATTATTATTTTTAAATAGCCCTACCATCATTTCTGTATCTACTAAATTCTTGCTACAACCTAGTGATATAAAACCTACATTCATATTTTTCTCCATTCTATTTTTATCATATCATTTTTTCTTAATTTATATAAAATTTTTATATTAACTTTATATTACATTTTTATTAACTTATGTATTATTAATCTATTCTTCTACCTCTAAAATTTCTCTTAGTTTTTTTAGTGCTTTTATTAATCTATTATAATCGTTTTTCTCTATTTTTGATTCACTCGTACCATAGTTAGCTATTTCTTTCTTTAAATCTAAAATTTTATATCTATTTTCTTTATAACTACTTCCATAATCTTGCATATATGCAGGAGTATAGTCTACTTTATATAATGAAGCCTTACCTTCTTTATCTACAAATATTTGAATATTTAGCACTAATTCTATGTTGGAATTTTCACTATTAAAATCAGAAGTATAATTTCCTAATGAATATGCAATTAGACAATCTTCTTTAGCTGTATTCTGCACAATTTCCATTTTCTGTACTGTTGATGGATGTGCTCCAATTATAACATTAGCACCATTATCTATTAAAAATTTTGCTTGTTCATTTTGCATATCTGAGATTGTATTTGTATTAACGTTTCCCCAATGCATCATTACTACAGCAAATGCTGAATTTTCTTTTGCATATTTTA
This sequence comes from Bacillota bacterium, assembly GCA_052036095.1. Lineage (GTDB taxonomy): Bacteria > Bacillota > Clostridia > TANB77 > CAG-508 > CAG-793. Next base: position 38,346 of record JBPOHA010000036.1, on the reverse strand, counting down.
AATCTTGACTTACAATATCGTTAGAATAAACATTTACACCATCTACTATTTTAGTATTTTTTGAATCTGAATATGTATATGCTAAAAATGCTATTTTTACACCTTTGATTTCTTTTATCTTTACTCTTTTCGCTGACGTATTATCATATTGCCCAACTGTTTCAGTTCCTATCTTTTCAAGATTGTCCTTAGTATTTTCTAATCCTTCTTTTCCATTATCTAATGAATGATTACTTGATATACTTACTAAATTTATTCCTGATTTATATACAGCATTCGCAAATTCCTTATTGTTATCATTTATATTAGTTTCATAAGTACCTATATTTACATCTGAATCTTTCAAATGTTCAGAAATATCTGTAAAAATATTATTATAATCTTGCCCATATTTTTGCATATTATCGCTACATAATATATCTCCTACTGCTGAAATTCTTATTATCTTATTTGTTTTATATTCTCCTAAAGTCTCATAATCAGAAGCAACTTTATTATATATATCATCAATTTCATCTGCTATGTTTCTTTTTTGTTCAGCTATCTTACCTTTTTCTTCTATATTTAATTTTGCTAATACTAAGCTAATCATTACTATTATGAAAATTAATAAGATGCTAATTATTTTAAAAAATTTTGTACTTGCTAAATCTTGCACTTTACTTGTTGTATTTCTCCTATTTATTCTTCTGTTATTTGGCATCTTCTCCTCCATAATATTTTATTTCTTATTTTAATATCTTTATTTTCTTTTTTATCTTTTCTTAGCTCTTATATTATAATACTTTCTTAAGATAAATTCAATCATATTTTTTCTAAACTATTATTTACTTTTACAATTGACCATTAAAAAATCTATTATATTATGTATAATCACATTTTCTCGTTGTTTACTATATAAATTCTAGATTTATTATACTTACTTGACCATAACTATTTATAATATTATTTATTTATTTATTTATTATAAAAAATGTCATACTACTTGGTCATAACTATTGATAATATTATAAATTTATTATAATATATTTATAATATATATAATTTTTAGATAGTGTAAAAAATAGATTAAATATTATCAAACACAATGCCCTTTTATTATGTATTTTTTAATCTTACACTACTATATTTGAAATAGGAGATTTATTATGATTAATAGACTTTATATAGGTAGAAAATTAAATGATTTTAGAGAATTAGTCGATTTATATACACAAAAATATAATGACAATATTGCTTTTGAATTTAGAAATCACCCAACAGATACAGACACTATCCAAATAAAATATAGCCAATTTTCCAAAGATATAAAAGATTTGGGTACTGTTTTACTTAAATTAGGCTCTAAAAAAGTAGCTATAATTTCTTCAAATAGATATGAATGGTGTGTTGCTTATCTTGCTACAACTACAGCCGGCTTAGTTGTTGTTCCATTAGATAAATCTCTTCCTGATAATGAGATTGAGAGTTTGATTGAGCGCAGTGAAGCAGATACAATATTTTATTCTAGTAAATATGAAAACTCAGTAAGCAAATGTAAAATTAAAGTTTGTTTTGATGAGATATATAGCCCTATTGAAGATTCAACATTTTTCAATACTGCTAATAATGAAGCAGAATTATCAACAAAATCGAATACTAAAACTTCAGCAACAATAATTGAAAATAATCAAATTAACAAATATGACAATAATAAATTAAAAATTGAAGATGAGCTTTCTAATTTGGACACAAATAAAATTCTATATAGTTCTCTAATTTCAATCGGAAATAAATTAGATCATACTGAATATAATAATGTTAAAATTGATAATCGAGCTTTGTCTATTATGCTCTTTACTTCTGGAACTACAAGTGTTTCAAAAGCAGTTATGCTTTCACAAACTTCAATTTGTACAACTATGCATGGATTAAGCCAAATGATTGAACTTTTCCCTGATACTAGATTTTTATCGTTTTTACCATTACATCATACTTTTGAAAGTAGCTGTACATTTTTATTTGGAACATCTTGCGGATTGCATATCTTCTTCTGTGATGGTTTAAAATATATACAAAAAAACATAGTAGAATTTCATATTGATGGATTTGTATGTGTTCCTTTAATGCTTGAAATAATGTATAAAAAAATAGTAAAAGAAATTGAAAAACAACATAAGACTTTTTTAATAAATATAATGAGAATAATTTTTAGGCATTCTCGTACTGATACTAAAAGAAAAGTTTTCAAGCCAATTATTGATAGTCTTGGTGGACACCTAAAAGTAATTATATCTGGAGGTGCTGCTATGGATAAGGAGACTCTACAAGGATATAATGATTTTGGATTTGACATTCATCAAGGATATGGACTTACCGAAACTGCAGCTGCAATAGCCGGTGAAAATAGTTATTATAAAAAAGTTGGTTCAGTTGGTTTTCCATTACCTACTACTACTTTAAAAATTGATAAACCAGATAAACGTGGAATTGGAGAATTGCTTGCTAAAACGGATGCTTTAATGATTGGGTATTATAAAAATGATGAAGCTACTAAAGAAGTATTCCAAGGTGGTTGGTTTCATACTGGAGACTTTGCCTATATTGATAAAAAAGGCTTTGTATTTATAACTGGAAGAAAAAAAGATATGATTGTTTTGAAAAATGGAAAAAAGATTTTCCCTGAAGAACTTGAAGCTTTAATAAATAAATTACCTTATGTTTCAGAAAGTATGGTTTTTGGTCATATTGATAATACACGTACAGATAGAAATGATGATGTTGTATTATATGCTAAAATTGTTTTAAAAGAAGATGAAAATAAAGAATATGAAGAAGTTTTCAATGACATAAAAAATAAAATTAATAAACAAATGCCTGCATACAAATATATTAGAAAAATAATTTTAACCACTGAACCTTTAATTAAGACAACTACTCAAAAAGTTAAGAGAACTGAGGAAATTAAAAAAATAAAAGATGAACTAAAAAAATTAGAAAACTTATAGATATCAGAAATTTTTTTAAAATAGAAAAATAAACAAGAAATTTAAGAAATAAGAAAATAAAATAATTAAAAATTAGAGAATAAAAAATAATTAAAAATTAGAAAATTTTAAAATTAGAAAATAACTAAAAAAAGCTGAGGAATTAACCCCCTCAGTTTTTTATTTTATAACATTTATTAAAAAATTTTATATTGCCATTTTACTTTGTAATATTTCAAATTATAATATTACTATCTTCAAATCTTTATATAAATATTATGTAAGATATAATTTTATAAAAGATTCATATCAATAATATTTAGATGTTTTTTAGAAATTATCTTCCTAACAAATGTTTTCTTGTAATCTCTAGTAAACCTAACTTTGTAAATTCCAAAACTTGTACTTTTGACCTGTCTTGTTTTACCGCTTCTTCCATTTGCTTTCTTATTCTTTCCTTATCTTCTTCTTTTTCCATATCAATGTAATCAACAATAATAATTCCACCAATATCCCTGAGTCTTATCTGTTTTGCAATCTCATCTGTTGCTTCCATATTTACTTTTAAAACAGTATCTTCTAAATTACATTTTCCAGTAAATTTTCCTGAATTTACATCTATCGCAGTAAGTGCTTCAGTAGAATCTATTGTTATAAATCCCCCACATTTAAGCCATATTTTCCTTGATAATTCAATTTGAGAAATGTCTTCTTCAATTTTGACATCTATACTTGAGTCTAGTTTTTCAATTTTGTTTTTAATATCTTTGCTATTTGTATATACTTCTAAATCCAAAGGTTCCAAATCTGTCAAAGTTTTCCCTATCATTCCTTGATTGTCATATATTTTTATTGGAATTTTATTTTGTTTTTGATATTTTTTTGTTTCTTCTAAAATATCATCCCACTTTTTTAAAAGTTGATTTATATCATTTTCAATTTGTTTTTTGTCAGCATTCTTAGCGGATGTTCTTATTATAATTCCATATTCAATGTTTAAATTTCTTAAATAATCACTACAAATCTTCTTTAATCTTTTTTTATCATTTTCATCAACTATCTTTTGAGAAACTGTTGTAAATTTTGAAAATGGCATTAGAACTATATATTTTCCAGTAAGTTTAATATCTTTTGTAACTCTTGGGCCTTTTTGATCATTGCAATCCCTTTTTATCTGTACAATTATATAATCATTTTTCTTAATTATTTTATTTATATCATAATCTTCAATATTTGCATTTACATTTCCAGTAGTATCACTAATTTTTGGAATTAAATCTTTAATATGTATAAGTGCGCTTTTTTCTTCTCCAATATCTATAAAAGCTGATTGCATACCTGTTACAATATCTTTTACTTTTCCTAAATATATATTCCCTTCTAATCGTGGCTTATCATCATATTCATCATATTGTTCTACTAACTTATTGTTTTCATATATGTATATTAAATTTTTTCCATCAAATTTATTAATTACTAATTTATTCATATTACCCCATTTAACTAAAATTACTTTTTATTTTTGGATTTTTATTGTAATCTTAATTTCGTCTTAATTTAATTTTAATTTTATCTTAATTTCATTTTTATTTTAGTTTCATTTTTATTTTAGTTTCATTTTTATTTTAATTTCATTTTTATTTTAGTTTCTATTTCATACTTAAAAATATAAAATTAATTCTATAATTTATTTAGTATATTTTTTAATCATATATACTCTGACTTTAATTATTTTGATTCATAGCTTTATCAATTCCAACAGTAAGTATATCTACTGTTGCATGCGCTGCTTTTTCAATTGCTGGTACTAAAACTTTATATTGCTCATCACTCAATTTTTCAATTACATGTTGTACTAATAATTCTTTAAATTCCGGCATTCCAGTTCCTATTCTTACATGTGGAAAATCTGTTGAATTAAGATAACTTACAACAGATCTCATACCATTATGAGTTCCAGCTCCACCTTTTTTTCTTAATTTTACAACTGCTTCATTCAAATCAATGTCATCATAAATTACTATTATGTTTTCAATTGGAATTTTATTAAAATTTTTAGCTTTTAATATTGATTTTCCACTATCATTCATATATGTTTGAGGTTTTAAAAGTATAACTTTTTCACCCTCAATTATTCCACTTCCATATATTCCATCGAAATCTTTTTTATCAAATTCAATATTATATTTTTTTGCTATTAAATTAACTGTATCAAATCCCATATTATGTCTTGTCATGCTATATTCTGGTTCTGGGTTTCCCAATCCAACTATTAAATACATCTCTTTAAATTCCTTTTCTAATTTTATAATTTTTTAGTTCTTTAATTTTTAGTTTTTATTCTTTTTATTTTTTAACTTTTTAATTTTATAACTTTTTAATTTTATAACTTTTCTAATTTTATAATTTTTTAATTTTTATTTATCAATTTTTATTTATCATTTTTTATTTTTCAATTTTTATTTTTCATTTTTTATTTTTCATTTTTTATTTATCAATTTTTATTATTTTAACTTTTAGCTTTTTTAAAATTTTTATTTTCTAATTTTATATTTTTAAATAACATTATTTTCGCAAGCTCGTATAAGTCTGTTCATTATGCTCAATCCAAGATTTTTCTTTTCTACTCCCTCAATTATTGCTAAATCACAATTTAATGTATCAATCTTTCTAAGCATTGTAAAAATATTTTGAGAAATTTCTTTTAAATTATTTTGGCTTCCTACACATAAAAATTTATCATCTAAAATATTAATAGATTTTCTGTCTTCCTTAAATCCAAGTACACAAATACTATTTTTAGAAATTTTATTTTCAGAAATTAATTTGTTTATCTTTGTAATTTTATCTACATCACTATCCACAACTAATACACATTTTGTGTTTGGAGCATAGTGCCTATATTTCATTCCTGGGCTTTCCACAGTTTCATTTTTTTCAACCTTTTTAAAAAGTTTATCACTTAATTTTACTGTTCCAATTACTTTTTTTATATCATCTTCGGTTATAAATCCTGGCCTTAAAATTTCTGGAACGCCATCTATAACTTTAACAACAGTTGATTCAATTCCAATGTTGCATTTTCCTCCATCTACTATTATATCAACTTTATTCTCAAATTCATTTGTAATATCTTCTATACATGTTCCGCTTGGTTTCCCTGATATATTTGCACTTGGTGCAGCTAGTGGAAGTAGACTTTTCTCTATTACTTCGTGAATTATACAATTGCTAGGCATCCTAACTCCTACTGTCTTCTTTCCACAAGATACAGTATCACATATACAATCTTTTTTTTCTAATATTAATGTAAATGGTCCAGGCATAAAAGCATCTATCAATTTTTGCTCGATTTCATTTGGCTTTTTTGCTACCATATTAAGCATTTTTTGATCTGATACGTGAACAATCAAAGGATTATCTTGTGCCCTTCCTTTTGCTTTAAATATTTTTATGCAAGCAGCATCTGAAAAAGCATTTGCAGCAAGTCCATAAACAGTTTCTGTTGGTAATATTACTAGTCCTTCATTTTTCAAAGTTTCTACTACTTCTTGCATTTGTTTCTTATTATTATTTTCTTTCCAATCAAATATTTTTGTCATCAATTTTCCTCATTTATTATTTATTGTTTTTAATTTATTATTTTCTATTTTTTTGATTTTACTTTTATTATTTTCGCATTTTCGATTTTGCTTTTATTACTTTTTACATTTGATATTTAACTTAAATCTTATAATTCCACTACTTATGTTTTGTATTTTTATATCTTCTTATATCATACTACTAAATTGTTTTATTTGCAAGAATAATCAATAGTTTGGTAAAAAGTCAATTGTATTTTTTTAAGTTTACTAACAATAAACTCTTTTATTTTACAATTGACTTTTACTATTAATTTTTCTTTATTTCTAATCTAAATTTAGATGTTATTTCATCTTTTATTTATGTTTTTCATTTTTTATACTATTATACTTTTACATTCTTTATTTTATCTATTACATTTTTTATCATTCCTAGTAACTTAACTTTTCTCTTCTTTTTTATAAAGACAAATAATAATGATAGTACCATAGTAATAAGACCATACGAAGCAATTTTTTTGCCTGTCCTAGGAATTATTACTAGATCATTTTTGTCTTCATTATCTTTTAAAGTCGTTTCTTCAATACCATTTGAATCAATTCTAACTTTATTTGAAATTATTCCACATATATCGTTTCCTTCATTTTTTGTTAGAACAATTTCAAATTCTCTTGATTCATTTGGTAATAGATTTTTTACTATTAGAGTAGCTTTTCCATTTGAAAGCTCCCATGCTTTGTTATCTTCTTTAAGTGCAGAATATCCATTTGGAATTGTATCGATAATAGTTCCATCTCCTTTACGTTCTTGATCATTTGTTACTTTTATTTTATAATAAATTTTGGCACTTGATGATGAATTAGCTTCTCTTATTTGAGTTTCTACTTTGCCTATTTTATTTTTTAATTCATAATAATTATCATTAATAATTGTTTTTTCAAAATTCATATCTATTTTTAAATTAAATTTTAATTTTTGATAATAATAATTAACTTCTATATCTTCTTTTGCTATTAAATAATTTTCTGTCTCTGGTTTTTGTACTAATTTATAATTTTCAAATTGTTTTTCTTTCGTTGTATATACAGTTCCTTCTGTTACTTTATCTTCTATTTTGTCTAAATTTTCATTTGTAGTTTTATCTATGTAATTTATTTTAATTTTGCTTTGATGTAAATAGTAATAATAAATTGTTTGGTCTTTTTTTGTTAAAATATTTTCATTTGATTCTGGCTTAGAAATTAATACATAATTTTCAAATTTTTTCTCTTCAGTTATTACTTTGTCGCCTTCTAATCCTTTTCTATTATCAGTAGCTAGGACTTTTTTGCTTGTTTTATCGATATAATTTGCTGTTAACTTTGCATTGTATTTATAATAATACTTTACATCAATATTATTTCTTCCAATAGTTCCTGTAGTATTTTCTGTATCTTTTACTAGAGTATAGTCTTTAATTTGTTTAGACGCTGTAGTATATTTTTGCGTTTCGTGATATTTTGCATTTTGATCTTCAGCAATTTTTCTTCCATCTGCTATATCAATATATTGTGTATTTACATTTGCAATTTTAGCATAGTAATAATTGACTTTTTGCAAATCTTCTGTTAGAACTATATCTTTTTGCTTTGGCGCTTCTATTAATTCATACCCTTCAAAGTTCTTTGCATCAGTCGTTATCGTATTTCCAACAGGCCCAGATTTAGATTCTGTTTCTAATACATTTCCTGCGTATTTGTCAATATGATTTATCTCTACTCCAGAGCTCTGCAAATTAAATGAAGCGAATAAGTTAGAAACTCCTCCTGCTCTTTCCATATAAAATACTTTTAAAGTATGTTTTCCTTGGCTGAGCATTCCATTTTTAAAAGCTCTATTATATACATTTTCATAGTCTGTAGTTCCATTCCAATCTGCTATCTGTGCACACCATGATTGATTTGTCGCAAAATCGATTTTCCCATCTTGTTTTATATGAGTCCCACCTAAGTCTAATACCAATGTATCATCAACATACACCCATACATCATCATCTCCTGAAAATTTGAAAACCATGTTCTCATATTTTCCAGTTTCAGAATTTAAAACTTTACCATCTTTAGTCATAAAAAATGGAATATCTATTCTAGCTGTAAAATACATGTTTTTTACATTATCGTCAAAAGTATCATCATCACAATTGTTAAATGGAAAGAATCCATTTTTCTCACCTTTGTGAAGTTTAAATGTTTTAGTTTGATAATCTTTATATACATGATATTGCTCACTATTAAAACTATAATAACCATTCTTTTCTTTTAGAAATGGAAATTTCCAATTAGCTAAAATCTCATTATATGGCTTATCAGATCCGGTAGCTCCTGATGTTGGAAATAAAGTTGTGCCATTTCTAAATTTGCTAACAATTTTTAAGTTTCCGTTAACTAGCTTACTTTCTGCTAAACCTTGTAATACACCTTTTGCTGTTCTATCAACATCTACATCTGTAAATTCATTTTGAATTCCTAATTTAACTTTTCCTTGTGTATATCCAAATAAGACTGAATCTTTATCATATTCTCCTCTTGCACTATAACTTTTTGAATAATAATCATTTTTGCTAATACCTCTTAAACTTGCATTGTACATTTCTGCATTGATATCAACTAATGTAGCATTAACATATTTTACCTTACTATCATCTATACTTTGGCAATTACTATTTGCCATAACCTTATCATTTGCATTAGAAAATAAAGCTATAATTGCTGTTGCAATTACGCCAACTTTTATAATATTTTTTTTGTTCATTATACTCCATTCTGCAAATGATAAAATCTCCCTTTTTATTTTTCACTTGCAATAAATTTAATTTAGGGATTTGTTTGATTGATTTGAAATCTGTGACAGCATAAATTTATAAAATATATGCTAATAATTTTTTGATTTAATAATTTAGATTTAAATCTTTTAGAAATTTATTGAATTTGAAAAGAAAACAAATACAAATTTCATTTCATAAATTAAATAAAAAATATATATATATTTTCTTTTATAAAAATTGAATAAAAAATATATAAATATTTTCTTTTATAAAAGTTGAATATGAAATAAATAAATATTTCCCTTATAAAATTGAATATGAAATAAATAAAAATTTCACTTCATAAAATTGAATAAGAAATATATAAATATTTCCCTTATAAAATTGAATAAGAAATATATAAATATTTTCTTTCATGAAAATTAAATAGAATTAATAATTCTTTTTCTAGTATAAGCCATAAAGTACCTAAATGTCAAGAAAAATCGTTCGTCAAATTATGTAATAATTCGACAAAAAAGTAGCATAAATTCTACTTTTATATGCTACTTATATATATATTTATTTTTATTAGCATAGTTTTTATACTAATTTTTTTCTCTTCTCATATATCTTTATACTCATATTCCTTTTCTACTCATATTCCTTTATACTCATATTGTTTTTTTTACTCATATTCCTTTTCTAAACATTTATTAAGATATAATTTTGCTAACAATTTTAGCTCTGCTTTATTTTCATTTGAAAGCTCAAATGAATAAATCTTCTTTGGATCTGATATTATTATATATTTTAATGCTTTTATAGCTGTGTCTGATAATTTAATTGCGCTTTTATCCTGACGCGCGCAAGCTTCACATTTTAGGCCATCATCTTTTAAGCTGAAATATTGTACATCTTTTTCTTTGCAATTTACACAATTATCAATTACTGGTTTAAAACCAATTATGCTTAATAAACGTATCTTAAATATCGACATTATAAATTCTAAATCTTTATCAGACTCTGAGATCATATATAATGTATTCAATGTAAGTTGTAATATTCTATATGTATTTTGGTTTTCATCTGTTACATCATTTACTATTTTTGTAACTTCTGATGCATATGTTAATTTATCAACATCTAATCGTATGTTATAAAATATTTCTATTGGTTCAGCCGAATTAATATTATAGCTAGATATTCCTTGATAAATCAAGAAATCACCAAAGCACAAAAATTGGCTACCTGCCATGAGCTTACTTTTTGCATTTCTAGCTCCTTTAGCAGCGCATCCAATTTTGCCATTTGGCGTTAATATTGTTACCATTTTGTCATTATCATTCATGTTATTTTGTGCTAATATTATTCCCTTTGTTTTTATAATACTCATTTTCTAACCTTTTAGTTCTAAATTAATTAGATTTTTATATTCTTTTTTTATTTTAGTTATTCTTATATTTGTTATTATATTTTTGTTATTATATTTTCATTTTTATTTTTTAATATATCTATTGCTATATTTTCTTTTTCATCTAACGATTTATTTATTGTAACTTCATTTTTTGCTGCCTTATCAACTTGCATTAATTCCATCATTGTATTAATATCACCAGTATTTTTAAATGTATTCCACGCAATTTGTTTTAACATAGCATGCCTCTTTCCTTGCCTATATCTTTAGGTTCCTTAATATTTTAATATCTTATATTTATATAATATTTTTTTAACTACATATTGTAATTTGCAGAATGTATAAGAAAAAACAATTTTACATTTATCTATACTCATTCCCATTTTTATTATATGTAATTTAGGCTTATTTATATTATTTACAAAATATGAAATATTATTAATCTTTTTCATTTAATATTTTCTATATTAAATGTTTTTTAGTGCTTAATAAGTTTATTATTAATATTTATGCTAATATTAAATTATTTATCTTGGTTTTTAAATTTTTTTATAAAGTTCGAATCATTTATCCAATCTTCTTTTACCTTAACCCAAAGTTGCAAATTCACTTTTGAATCTAACATTTTTTCTAAATCTTCCCTTGCATACGTTCCAATCTTCTTAAGCATTGAGCCTTGTTTTCCAATAATTATTCCTTTGTGTGATTCTCTAAGGCATAATATTGTTGCATCTATGTCATATATGTTTTGACCTTTTTGAGTTTTCCTTGTTCTCATTTTTGTAACTTCTACAAATATTCCATGTGGTACTTCATCTTGTAAAAGTCTTAGAGCCTTTTCTCTAATAGTTTCTTCTGCCATTTCCCTCAAAGTTTGGTTAGTATACTCCTCTGTATCATAATATGCTGGACCTTCTTTTAAGTTTCTTTCTATTTCTGGAATTATCTGTTCTACATTCATTCCATTTTTTATTGATAATGGAATTATTGAAACAAATTCATATAGTTCTTTATAATTATTTATAATTTCTGCTAATTTTTCTGGTGTTATTAAGTCTATTTTATTTATAATTAATATTGTTGGTTTATTCGCTTTTTTTATTTTTTCCAATGTTTCAGTATCTACAATTTTTTCAGTGCAATCTATAACATATAATATAACATCTGCATCAGGTATTGCACCTATGGCTGACTCTATCATTGTAGTTCCTAATTTAGATTTTGGTTTATGAAGTCCAGGCGTGTCAATGAAAATTATTTGTGCATTTGCTGTATTTACAATTCCCTTCACATTTTTTCTAGTTGTCTGTGGTTTGTTTGCAATAGCTGAAACTTTTTCGCCAACAAGTTTATTTATAATACTTGATTTTCCTACATTAGTTTTTCCTATTACTGTTATAAATCCTGATTTAAATTCTGTCATATTTCTCCTTTAAATTATTATTAAAAATATATATTATTATATCTTTCATTTTGCTTTTTTTATATAATCATATCTTTTGGTTTACTTATTATATATAATCATATCTTTTATTCTACTTATTATTATAATCATATCTTTTGGTTTACTTTTATATATAGTTATACTTTTTAAATATTATTTTCTACAATATTTTGATTTGTTGTTTCTTCACTTCCAGTAATTGAAACTTTTGTATCTATTGGACATATTTGAATATATGTGTTTCCATCATTTACTTTTATTTCATTTCCATTCAAATCTTTATATACTGTTTTTGTACTTCTATTAGTTTTCTCACATTTTATTTTTATTACTCTTCCATTTGTAATGTAATATCCATCTTTCGTTCCCGTAGTTGTCATTGTCTGTCGACCTTTATTTTCTCCATCATTTAATGTTGTATTAGCAATAAACTCTATTATAATATTTTTAGCTGTTTGCTCTTCTCCTGTATCCCAATCTGTCTGATATTTATTTTTTGCAAATCTTCTATATCTTTGTGTAGTAGAATCATAAGTCCATTTTACCTTTGTTACATCTGAATATGGGATTGATACTTCATCACATTTTTGTCCATCTTTTAAATTAACTTCATCAACTGTATAATTTAATACACTACTTGCATTTGATGTTGTTCTATATCCTTTTTCATTTGCCATTTCTAAAATTTTTTCTGTCGAAGTTACTGCATTATGTGGTGCTTTCTTATCTTTTACTCTCCAAAATCCTGAATCTGTAAGTCCATTTAAATTATTTACACCTAAAGTTTTTATATCAGATTGTGCTTCAGGACTCCATCCAAAATGAACATATATTGCATCATTTTCTAATGCATAATCTAAGAAATAATGTCTTGAACTTCTTACTGGTCCTATTTTTTCTAAGTTTTCACCTTTAAATAGTGCCATTAATCTTGACTCTCCACCTTCTACAATTATCTCATATACTATATATGCTTTGTTTAGTCCTGCTTGTGGAAGTGCATCTTTATGATTATCAATCATAACTGCAATTGGTCTATCTGTTCCTTTATATATTTGTACTGTTTTTGTTTCTACTAATATTGGAGTAGAATTTTGTATTTCATTATTTGTAGTTTCAATAGTTGCACTTTTTAATTTTTGATTATATAAAAATACTGTTCCTATTGCTGCTCCTATAACTAATAATATTAATAAAATCCATAAGATTGCTTTTTTCATTTTATCAAATCTCCTCTAATTATTTTATTGTGAAATATAATACAGTTAGGTTTTTATTAAGAAATTTATTTTTTATATAACGCTTATTTATTTAATAATATTACAAATATGCCAGATACTATTTTTACATTTTATCATTCAAAAATCATTTTATCATTCTTACATTTTAAATATTGTTAGCCCATATACCATTATTACTACTAGTACTCCCATAAAAGCCCCAAATAAAACTTCTCCAAAAGTTCTTTTATCATTCATTCTATTGCCTACAACTAATAGAGATAATATAAGTGCTAAGCAAAATACTACTAAGTTTTGAGTGTTAATCCAAATTGCTGTAAGTATTGCAAAAGCTAGCGCTGATTGTCCACTTGGCATAAAATCTTTTTCAATTCCAGTTTTATATTTTTCATTTGATGCTGAAACCTTTACTAAAATAATCGCTATTACTGTTAATATTATTCCTACAAATGCTAAGTGAGTTGGCGATGATATCATGTGAGAGAAGATGCTTTCAGTCATTTGACTTATTTCTGTTTCTCTAAAAAATAAGAAATATGCTACAATTATTGCATTTATTGCTGTTAAAACAACAGCTCCTGCTCCTACATCTTTTGCTATTTTTGCTTTTGGATGATATACATCTACTATTAAATCTACTATTGTTTCTATTGCAGTATTCACCATTTCTGCAAAAATTACAAAAAATACAGCAAAAGTCAAACAAAGAAATTCAGCTGTCGTAAAATTATAGAATAAACTTAAAATCATTACGATAGTCCCAAGTATTAATTGTTTTCTTATATTTGTTTGAGTAGTTGCTGCATATACTATTCCATTTACTGCATTATTACATGCTTGTATAAAATTACGATTGTACAGTCTATTGTCCTTATCTTTATTGTCTTTTTTCATTTCATCCAACTTCCTTTCGAAATAATTATAATGAAATTTTATTATATTTAGAATATTTCTTATCTATTTTGGCATCTTATTATTTTTTAATTTAATTTTTGTATTGAAAATTTTCAATCTCTAGTTATTTTTAAAATATTAAGAATTTCATCCTCTTTAGCTCTCATTACTACTTTGTCTGAGTCAACCATGTGATCATAGCCCATTAAATGATAAAAACCATGAACCACCATGTATGCTAACTCCCTTTCAAAGCTATGTCCATATTCTATAGCTTGCTCTTTCACCTTAGGAATTGATATTATTAAATCTCCTAATACATCATCAATCGGATAATTTTCTTTTATCAATTCTTGTATCTCTTCTTTTTCAAACATAGGAAATGATAAAACATCAGTTGCTTTATCTATTTTTCTATATTTTTTATTAATAATTCTTATTTCTTCTGGAACTGTTAAAGTTATACTCACGTATAACTTTAATTTCTCCAAATTTTCATTTTTAAAGCATTCATTTATAACTTTATTAATAATTTTTTCGTATTCATCATTAGGTTCAATTTTATTATATGTTATTTCAGCATGCTGTTTCATTTTCTATTACCTTCTTTATTCCTTTCACTACAATATATTTATTGCATTTGGCTTTAGCTAGTTTATTTTTAATTTCTCTCATATCGCCAATTTCTACTAATTTGCCCCTATAAAATTGTAGTATTTTAAAATACTTATTTTCATACTTTTCAAGTTTAGTCATATCTTCTCTAAGATATAATATCTGCTTTCTATTGTCATATTCATGTAGCCCTTTTTCTTCTCTTAATTTTTCTAATGCTTTACGTTTGTCCGCAAAAATATTATATTCTTTCTTTTCTTCTGGCTTGTCCCAATATATTTTTACATCTAGTAATTTGTCATTATATTGGTCTATTAATCTTAATAATAATTGATATGCGTTTTCACGTTTTCTAGGAATTTTTGTATCAACAATTAAACTTCTTACATCTTTTAATAATTTTATATAGCATTTTTCAGCTACCACTAATGGTAAACTATGAACAAATAATTTTCTGCTTATTCCTAATAATATCATTCTCTTATCAAGCATATCTACTTGATCAAGTTTTCCAACTTCATAAGTTTCAAATAAACTACACTCTTTTATTATCTCTTCATCTTTAATTTCTTTTAAAGGTATAATATTTGTAACATAATCATCTAATGTATCGAATATTCTATCATATACATCTTGCTTTTGTACAATATCCATTTTTTCTGTTAATTTCATTGAATAATGTTTTAATAAGCTCTTATATAATTGTTCCATTTCATAAAGATATACATTTGAATACTCTTCATATAATTTATTTCTATTTGTTTCTTTAATTGTATTAAAATCTAAATTAAGCAAATATTGTTGTTTCTTATGTTTAAATTCAATCTCATCATTTTCTTTTAAATGTATTACATTGTAATATTTTGATAATGCTTCTTTTTCAAAAACAGAGGCAGTACCTATTGTCACTTTCTTATAAATTGTATTAATAACTAATTCATCAAGTGATTCTAAATATAGAGAATATGAATTTTCAAAATTCCTTTCAGAACTCTCTTTTTTATTATCGTTGGCGTTTTGCATAATTTTATAATTTTTCATTACAGTATTTCTCTTTATACTAATAAGCCAATTATTAATGCCCACCTTAGTAGGAGTTAGTATTTTGCTAAATGTGGTTCCAATTTTAGAAAAGAATGTTTTTTTAGTATCATAAACTCTTAAACTTCTTTCTTCAACTCCCATGATTTTCCTCCCTTTCAATATTCAATTTTTTCCTTGGTGCCTATATTTTCAATTACTTCATATATAACTTTAACATTAAAATAATTTCCTTTGTCTGTAATCTCTGTATTTTTATTTATAACTTCTCCTTCAACCATCTTATCTAACTTTTCTTGTGCAATCTTTTCTCCCGTAGCTTTTGCAGTATTTTCGTCATAACTAATTTCTGTTTCATTTACTTCATAATTTGTAGTTTTAATTATGTCAATCGGTAGATAAAAATTTGGAAATAATTTAACTTTATTGGTCGTATACATTGTATCATATTTTTTAAATTTTGAAAGCCTTTTATAGAAATTTATTTGAAAATTATTAAATTTTATTGAATATTTACTTTCGGATTTACCAGTTTGGTTTCTTTTGTCCTCGCTTTTGTTAATTTGCTCTATCTGAGTATATATTATTTTAGCTTTTACTTCCCCATTGCTATTAACATAATATTTACCAGTATATTTTCCTTCCATCCATCCTGATATTAAAATATCTCCTTTATTTACTGTATCTCCTACTTGATGCATTGCAGTTCCGTTTGTAGCAGTAATCTTTGTAATCACCCCACTCTTTTTAGCAACAATATTTGAAAATTCATCTTCATTTACAACATCAGGTTTTTCATCAGCCTCAACAATTTTTATTATTGCATTGGTTCCTTTAATTTCTATTCCTATCCAAGCAATATCTTCTCTTTCCATTCTAATCCTATTAATAATCTTTCCTGAATCAACTTTTGATTTTAATACTCCAATATTTAGTCCATCCTCTTTTGCCATTTCTATTATCTCTTCTGCATCAACTTTGTTGTTCCCTAGAACTTCAACATTCCATACAAATTTTGATAAAGCAATGATTATAACTATAAGAGCTAATAATAAAATAAAAAAAAGTTTCCTCTTTTTATATTTTTTTAATATAAATGGAACTCCTTTTTCTCTCAATATTTTTATATGACATTGATATCTTTTTGCTAATTCTTCTGCTTTATTTATATCATCAGTTCCTATATTTGCATTCATAATAGTTGTCTTGGTTCTTGAAGTTCTCCACAAAAATATATTATTGTTGATACAACTATTAATAAATTTTTCAACATAATATCCTTCTATTTCAATTTTAAAATATCCAAATAAAAATTTTAAAAGAATTTTAAATAGCATCATTCCTCCTTAATTTTATAATAAATCTAAATTTTTATAATAAATCTAATTTTTATAATAAATCTAATTTCTATAATAAATCTAATTTTTATAATATAATTTTAAAATTTTATAATACTATTAAATCTAATTTTTCTAATAATATTATTGCTAATTCTAGTTCTCCTCATATTTTTCAAAATCAACACTATCAATTGTACCTGTTATAATTAAATCATCTTTTGTCATCTCATTCATTTTTAGTTCAAAACCATTTACATTTATTAGTCCAGTGGACATCTTAACTCTTATAAAAAAATCTTGATATTCTAAAATAGCTTTATAATTTTCAACAAGCATTTTGTCAAATCCTAGAATAGTAACTTTTGGAATATCGCTAGTTATCTCTTCTGGAATATCAAACAAATTAATAAACTTACCCATTATTTCTCCTCATCTTAGGATTATTTTTCAAATTCGTCTAAAGTTTTGAACTCATAGCCTTGATTTTTAGCCTCTTTTATAATGTAATCCAAAATATTAGCATTATCTTTAGAAGTAGCATGTAAAAGCATTATTTCGCCATTATGAAAATTTTCAGTAATTTTCTTTTTTCCATAATCTTCTCTTCCTTGTTTATTATTATCCCAATCATCATAAGCAAATGACCACATTACCGTTTTATAACCAAAAGATGTTGTAACAGCTACACTCTTTTCACTATATTCGCCCTTTGGAGGTCTCATATATTTCATCTCATAATTAAATTTTTCAAAGACTTCCTTATGTAATCCCATAAGCTCACTTTCTATTTCACTGTCGCTCAAAGAAGGCATTGATTTATGATTACATGTATGATTTCCAACAATATGATTTTCATTAATCATTCTTTGAATTTCATCAGCACTAGTTTTTACAAATTGGCCAGTCACAAAGAATGCAGCTTTAACATCATTAGCTTTCAAAATATCTAATATCTCTGTTGTGTATCCTCCTTCATATCCTACATCAAATGTCAAATATATATATTTACTATTTTTATTTCCCATTGTTAGACCATCAAATTCATTCATAATTTTCACATTGGTAGCACCAAGATCTGGTTGAGAATTATTACTTGCTCTTTTAATTCCCCAGCATATTTTTTTATTGCTTAATACATTGGCACTTGCTTGATATGTATTCATATTAGTGCTAATTCCAGCTACAAATATAATAAACAATATAAATATCAAAAATATAATAACGACTGCTATATTAATTAATTTATTCATTATGCAACATCTAATATTTCCAATGTTAAATTCCATACCATTTTTGTATGATATATTTAGTATTTAAAATAATCATACACTCCTTCCTTATTTTTCTATTTATATAATCCTACATAAATATATTAAAAAGATTTAAGTATAGAACTTTTTTTGCATCTAAATTTTATTTAATATTTTAAAAATATTAATCCTCATTAAAAAGATTCAAAAATAATTATGAAAGAAGAAATTAGTGTTTTGGAAACGTGAACTTAAACTATATATAAAATACAGAATAATTCCAAAGATGCCCAAAATTAAAACCTACGATAAACATTAACGTTCACCGTAGGTTCCCAACATCTAATTTTTTTAGAATAATATTTTTGAATCTTTTCATTATTTTATGCAAATAATACAATTTCTTTATCTTTTAAACTCTTCTGTACATCAATTACTCTTTGATTAGAAGAACCTTTCCATTTTAATCTAGGATCTTTTAGTTCATCAACAAATTGTCCATCAACTATTACATCCGCATACTTTAAAATTTCTTTGTCTTTTAAGTCCCTATCAAATAAGAATCCTGTCCATATCCATAAATTTTTATTTGGAAATTTTTCTTTAAAAGCTTTTGCTAATTTGGTAGATCCTTCTATATTCTTTTGATGTAATGGTTCTCCTCCTAATAATGATAGTCCTACAATATTTTCATTATCACATAATTCTAATACTCTATTAATTGTATCTTGTGTAAATTCTTGTCCTCCATTAAAATCATGTGTTTCTGGATTAAAACATTCTTTGCAATTAAATGTGCATCCTTGCATAAATATTGATATTCTTACTCCTGGTCCATTTGATATGTCCATCTTTCTAATTTTGTTGTATCTCATTTTGTTACCTCTTTAAGCCATTATTGTAAAATTCTTATATAGATATAAATTATATATCCAATTTGTTTATAGAAATATAAACAAATTGAATATTTTATTTATAATAATTTTATCCCAATTATAAGTTATTCTGCTGTGACTTTTTCTTTTTTAGATTGTTTCTTATCTTCGCATCCGCATTTGCAATCATCGTCATAATTTTTGTTGTCGATGTGTAAAACTCTTTCTTTTATTTCTTGTGTTCTTCCTTTATTCCAGAAATTTGTTCCAATATATCCACAGGTTCTTCTTGCTACATTTAATGTGTTATGATCTCTGTTTCCACAGTTTGGGCAATACCAGTCTAAATTTTCATCTATTAATATTTCTCCATCAAATCCACATTTTTGGCAATAATCAGATTTTGTATTCATTTCAGCATACATAATATTATCATATATAAATCTTATTAATTGGGTAACAACATCTAAGTTATTTTGTAAGTTTGGAGTTTCTATATATGATATAGCTCCTCCTGGACTTAATCTTTGGAATTCACTTTCTAATTTTAATTTAGAGAATGCATCAATCTCTTCAAATACAGGTACATGGTAAGAATTTGTAATATAGTCTCTATCTGTAATTCCTTTAATTTTTCCAAATCTTTTTTGTAAACATTTAGCAAATTTGTATGTTGTAGATTCAATTGGTGTTCCATATACACTATAATCAATGTCTTCTGCTGCTTTCCATTCTTTGCATTTGTCATTTAATTTTTGCATAACTTTTAATCCTAGGTCTTTTCCAATTCCATTATCAGTATGGCTATGACCTGTCATATATTTTACACATTCATATAATCCTGCATATCCTAATGATATTGTTGAATATCCTCCATGTAATAATGGATGAATACTTTCACCTTTCTTTAATCTTGCAAGAGCTCCATATTGCCATAATATTGGAGCAACATCACTTGTTGCTTTACTTAATCTCTCATGTCTAGCTTGTAATGCTCTATGGCATAATTCAAGTCTTTCGTCCATGATTTTCCAAAATTTCTTTTCATCTTTTCCTGAAGATAAAGCAGCATCTACTAGGTTAATTGTTACAACACCTTGATTAAATCTTCCATAATATTTAGGTTTATTAGTTTTTGGATCAACATAAGGTGTTAAGAATGAACGACATCCCATACAAGGATAGCAATTTCCATTTCCATTCTTGTCTATCTTGTATTCAAGCATTTTCTTTTCAGATATATAATCTGGAACCATTCTCTTAGCGGTACATTTTGCTGCTAATTGTGTTAAATACCAATATGGGCTATCATCATGTATGTTTTCTTCTTCTAGGACATATAACAATTTAGGGAATGCTGGAGTAATGTATACCCCTTTAGAATTTTTCATTCCTTCAATTCTTTGTTTAAGCATTTCTTCTATAATCATTGCAAGCTCTTTTTTGTATTCTTTAGTTTCTCCTAAATACATACAAACACTTAAGAATGGAGCCTGTCCATTAGTAGTAGTCATTGAATTTATTTGATATTGGAATGTTTGAACACCATCTTTGATTTCTTTTGCTAAATCTTCTTTTGCAAATTTTTCACATTGTTCTGGTGTTAATTTTCTTTCTTTATATTTTTTCAAATATGAATTATAACTATCTCTTACAAATGGAGCAAGATGAGTTAAAGTAACTGTAGCTCCACCATATTGACTAGATGTAGCAGCAGTTATTATTTGTGTTGCTATTGTCATTGCTGTTATAAATTTATGAGGTTTTTCAATCATTACGCCATTAATATTTGTTCCATTTTGAAGCATATCTTCTAGGTTAATCAAATCACAATTGTGTAATGCATTTTGTGCATAATAATCAGCATCATGGAAATGTATAATTCCCTCATCGTGTGCTTTGACAATATCTGGTGCTAGTAAAAATCTTCTTGTAATATCAGTACTTGTTATTC
Source organism: Bacillota bacterium (assembly GCA_052036095.1). Lineage (GTDB taxonomy): Bacteria > Bacillota > Clostridia > TANB77 > CAG-508 > CAG-793. The sequence continues at coordinate 16,945 of JBPOHA010000036.1, read as the reverse complement.
CAGCTAAATAATCTCTTTGCGTAGTTACTACTCTAGCATTCTTATTAGAATTTTCATTATTCCAATAATCACTCTCTCCATCTATTAATTCTTTTATAGTTTGATCAGTTGTATTTGCAGTTCTTACTAAAGATCTTGTATAACGATATGTTATATACTTTTTAGCTAATTCATATCTTCCAATTTCCATTAGTTTTTGTTCAATTATATCTTGTATATCTTCAACTAAAATTCTTGACTTTTTTAGGTCCTTGATATACTCAATAATCTCACATATTTCTTCTTCTGTTGCTTTTTCTTTTTTAGGTACTTCATTGTTGGCTTTTTGAATAGCTATTTTGATTTTTTCATCAGCAAATTCAACAACTTTTCCATCTCTTTTAATAACGTTCATTTCATTACCCCCATATTTGTTATTTGAAATTGATTAATATGTTTTTCCATATTTATAATTCATACTACTTCTCATATTTTTTAACATTTTTTTCATATCTTTAATCAATATGTTTTTCATATTTATTATTTTAATAAAATATTACTCTATTAAAACTGCAAAGTCAAATTTTGATAATTATGTAATCATTTCATTTTTTGTTACTCTTTCAAGAGGTCCATCTATTTTGCTTTGTTTCCATTTTTTGTTATTAGAATTATGTGACCTTAAATAAATTCTTATTTTTTAGTGTTTTTCAAGTTTTTTTTTGTTTTTTTGTTTATATATGTTACATTTTTGTTACATTTTTGCTTTTCTAAAAAAATCATTTTTTCATTTTGTGTATTTTTTATTTATTTTTCTTCTTTTCAGTTTTATTTTTCGAGCTTTTTTAAATAAAAGAAATGTCTTGAAATTCAAAGCATTTTGTTTATTATTTTATTTTGCTTTTATTTTTATTTTTATATTTTGTCTTTGTTATTTTTTCATTTTATTTAAAAATCATTTTTTTATTTTTGAGTTTTTTTAATTTGTTTTTATTTATGTTTACCTATTATTTTTTGTTATATATCTTTTTTAGATTTTTTATTTATTTTTCGTTTTTATATTTATTTTTTTGTTTTTATGTTTATTTTTTTGTTTTTATATTTTTTTGTTTTTATATTTATTTATATTAATTTTTTAATAAAATCTATGGTGGATAAGTAATAATTTACTTATCCACCATAGATTTATTATATAATATTTAATTTATTATTTCGTATAGTAAAATATTATCAAATAAATATCAACTATAAGCATTAAAGAAATATATAATTATTATAAGTTTCCATAATAGCTATCTATTAGCATTTGTTTTATTTCTATAACTAATGGTACACGAGGATTTGCTGATGTACATTGATCTTCAAAAGCTCTATCTGCAAGCATGTCTACTTTTGCCATCCATTCTTTTTCATTTACTCCCGCTTCTTTAAATGATTTTGGTATTCCAACATCATCTGCTAATTTTCTTGTTTCCTTAATAAGTGATTGTACTCCTTCGTCATCTGTATATGCTGGGAAATTCATTTTTCTTGATATATCTGCATATTTATGTTTTGCTATATAATATTCATATTTAGGAAATGATACTAATTTTGTAGGATCATCAACTCCATTATATTTTATTACATAAGGAAGAAGTATTGCGTTTATTCTTCCATGTGGTAAATGAAATTCTGCACCTATTTTATGTGCCATTGAATGACATACTCCTAAAAATGCATTAGTGAATGCCATTCCAGCGATTGTACTTGCATTGTGCATTTTTTCTCTAGCATAAGCATTTGAACCATCATTAAATGCATCCCTTAAATTTTTAAATACTAATTCTGATGCTTTTTCTGATAAACCATCAGTATAATCAGAAGCCATGTTAGAAACATACGCTTCTAATGCATGTGTTAAAACATCCATTCCAGTATCAGCTGTTATGCTCTTAGGTAAACTCATTACTAATTCTGGATCTATAATTGCTACATTAGGAGTTAATTCATAATCAGCAAGTGGATATTTTTTATTATTTTCTTTATCTGTTAATACTGCAAAAGATGTAACTTCTGAACCTGTTCCAGATGTTGTAGGAATTGCAACAAGTTGAGCTTTAACTCCTAATTTAGGAAATTTATAAGTACGTTTTCTTATATCCATAAATTTAAGTTTCATACCCTCTGGATCTGCTTCAGGATGTTCATAAAATAACCAAGTTCCCTTAGCAGCATCAATAGCACTTCCTCCACCAATTGCAATTATTACATCAGGTTGGAATTCATTAACCATTGCTAGTGCTTTCTTTATTGTTTCAAATGAAGGATCTGACTCAACATCTCCAAATATTTGAGAATGAACATATTCTGTTCTTTTTCTCAAATGGTATAAGACTTTATCAACATATCCTAATTTTACCATTCCTGGATCTGCTACTATAAAAGCCTTACTAATATTAGGCATTTTTTCAAGATAAGCAAGTGAACCTGCTTCAAAATATATTTTATTAGGAACTTTAAACCATTGCATATTTACTCTCCTTTTCGCTACTCTTTTTACATTAATTAAGTTTACACTAGAAACATTTGATGTAGTTGAATTTCCTCCAAATGTTCCACAGCCTAATGTAAGTGATGGCAAATTTGTATTATAAATATCTCCAATTGCACCGTGACTTGATGGTGAATTAACTATGATTCTTCCTACTTTAACTGTATCTGCGAATTTTTGAATTATATCTTTGTTTTCTGAATGAATTACAGCAGAATGCCCCATTCCACCAAATTCTATTAATTTCTCAGCAAGATTAATTCCTTCATCCGCACTATTTACTATATAATAAGCAAGAACTGGACTCAACTTTTCCTTTGAAAATGGATACTCAATTCCTACTCCATTTTCTTTTAATACAAGTACCTTGGTTTCTTTTGGTACATTTTCTATTCCTGCCATATTTGCAATTTCATAAGGATATTTTCCAACAACAAGACTATTTAATTTATCTTCTGAAAACATTTCTTTTCTAAGTTTATCTGTTTCTTCTTTATTTAAGAAATAGCATCCTGCTTCTTTCATCATTTTTTCAAATTCTTCATGAATTTCATTTTCAACGATTACAGATTGTTCTGATGCACAAATCATACCATTATCAAATGATTTTGACATTACCAAATCATTAACAGAAGTTTTTAATTTAGCAGTTTTATCAATAAAACATGGTACATTTCCAGGTCCAACGCCAAGAGCTGGCTTTCCACAAGAATATGCAGCTTTTACCATTCCAGTTCCACCAGTAGCTAATATTAGATTAACTCCTGGATGATTCATAAGCATATTGGTAGCATGAATTGAAGGCTCTTCAATCCATAAGATGCAATCTTTAGGTGCTCCTGCTTTAACTGCTGCATCTCTCATTATGCGAGCAGTTTCGCTACTACTTTTTTGTGCACTTGGATGAAATCCAAAAATTATTACATTTCTAGTTTTGGCTGAAATCAAAGATTTAAACATAACTGTAGAAGTTGGATTAGTTACAGGTGTTACTCCTGCAATAACACCAATAGGCTCTGCAATTTCTTCAAAGCCTTCCTCTTCATTATCATTTATAACTCCAACTGTTTTTCCATATTTAATGCTATGGTATATATACTCTGTAGCAAACATATTCTTTGTGATTTTGTCTTCGTAAACACCTCTGCCAGTTTCTTCAACTGCCATTTTAGCTAATTTCATATGATTTTCTTCACCAGCCATAGTCATAGCTTTAATTACTCTGTCAACATCTTCTTGAGTAAGTTTCATATACTCTTCAGATGCAACTTTTGCACGGCTTACTAAATCATCGATCATGGCCTGTATTTTGTTTTTTTCTTCATCAGTTGCTTCCATATTTTTTCCTCCTAAGTGTATTATCTCATTTTTACTTTTATATTATACAAATAAAAGTTCAAAAAAGCAATGCTTCTTTGAACCTTTTTTGTTTTTATTTTCATGCATTTGTTTTTGCAATTGACCTTTATTTTACCTTTTACAATTTTCTCCTATTTGCGACTAATGTTATTTTTTAATTTGACTCCATATTTTTCTAAATAATTTATCTTTACTTTATTTCAAGTCCATTTATAAGTTTCCACATGCCTTTTTGCTCTGGTAAGTCTACAAAAGTAAGTTCTTCTTTTGTAGTTGGATGTACTATTGAAAGTTTATATGCCCATAAGCAAATCTGTGTGCCTGCACCTCTTCCATGATATTTATTATCTCCGTAAATTGCGTGCATTCGGCTTGATAATTGTACTCTTATTTGATGGTGTCTACCTGTATGTAAATCTACTTTTAAAACTGATAAATCTTCTTTTTCATCATATTTTAAAACTTCATAATCCAATTCTGCTAGCTTGGCATTTGGCTTATTCGCTCTTACTACATAGCTTGTATTATTTTTTTCATCTTTCCACATATAATCTTGCATAGAACCATGATTTGATTCCATTTTTCCATTTACTATTACTATATAATTCTTCTTAAAAGTTTTATTTCGTACTTCTTCGCTTAGTCTAGATGCAGCTTTTGAAGTTTTTGCAAATACCATAACTCCACCAACTGGCCTATCAAGTCTGTGCACTAGTCCTAAATATACATTTCCTGGCTTATTGTATTTTTCTTTTAAATAATCTTTTATAAGTGATAGCATATCAACATCACCCGTTTTGTCTCCTTGTGAAGGTATATTTACTGGTTTCTCTACTACAATTATATGATTATCTTCATAAATTATTTTCATTATTTTTCCTTTTCAAATATTCTGTGGCAAAACATTATTAGCTAAATAATTAGCCAACTTAAATTGTTTTTTAATCACAAAATATAATTCTCATTTTTTTGCTTATTCAATTTTTTATTGTTCCCATCTTGAATATATTCCGCATGGAAGTATCATATTAGATGCTGTCATTGGCAATCCAATTTCTCCATTTTCAAACTTTCCTATATTACTATTTTTATTGCTTGATAATTTTTTATTAATTTCTATTTTTAATATATTCTCAAGTACCTGACTTGATATTCCTGTAGTATATGAATTTATTAAAAAGAATAATGGATTATCAGATAAAACTTGCATACATATTTTTATTAAATCTGCAATGTTATCTTCAAATTTCCAAACTTCTCCATTGGCTCCTCTTCCATAAGATGGTGGATCCATTATTATAGCATCATATTTGTTTCCTCTACGTATTTCACGATTTACAAATTTTACAACATCATCTACTAAATATCTTACAGGCTTGTCTTGCAATCCTGATGATGCTACGTTTTCTTTTGCCCATTCAACCATTCCTTTTGAACTATCAACATGGCATACTGATGCTCCTGCTGCTAAGCATGCTACGGTCGCTGCTCCTGTATATGCAAATAAATTTAATACTTTTATAGGTCTTTCTGCTTTTTTTATTTTTTCCATCATCCAATCCCAATTAATTGCTTGTTCTGGAAAAATTCCTGTATGTTTAAATCCCATTGGCTTAACATTAAATCTCAAATCTTTATATTCTATCTGCCATGATTTTGGGACACGATTATTAAAGCTCCACGCGCCTCCACCTGTTGAGCTTCTTTCATATATAGCATCTGCTTTATTCCATTTTTCTGGATATGTTTTTTCATTCCATATTATTTGTGGATCTGGTCTTACTAAAACTACATCTTTCCATCTTTCTAGTTTTTGGCCATCTGCCATATCTAATATTTCATAATCTTTCCATTGATTTGCTACTTTCATTATTTCACTTTATAAAATATTTTTTAAATATTCTATTTCTCCTTATTAAAATATTAATTAATTTATATTACTAGCTATATTTTCATTTTTCAACTATTTTTGATTATTTTTATTGTTCAACTATTTTTTATAATTTTTATTGTGATTAATTATACTAAATTTATATTTTTTATATGCAAAAAAGTAAAATTTATATTGCTCCTAATAAAGATATAAAATTATATATCATTACTCCTAATATAGCTTCTACTATTATAGCACATATTATCATTAATGCAAAGAATTTTTTCATCTTAAGTATCTCCTTTTACCACACAAATTATTTTGTTCATAAAAATTTCATTAACTAACTTTATCTTCTTAATCAAGAAATTCAATCTTTTAATCAAGAAATTTAATCTTTCAAATTTTATTTACCTTTGATGCGTGTAATTTATATAAATTAGAAAATTATATCTTCCTATTATATAAATATATGATACTTATTTAAATTTATGTTAAAAATTTTCTTGCATATTTTGACACTATTGTAATTTATTTTTTATTTCATTTGCTAAATCTTCATTTATACCTTTAATTTTGATTATTTCTTCTATATCTGCATCTTTTATTTTTTCAACACTTCTGAATTTTTTTAAAAGTTCTTTTTTCTTTGCATCTCCAATTCCTTTTATATCATCTAATGAAGATTGCGTCATTGATTTATCTCTTAATAATTTATGATATCCAATCGCCGTATCATGTACTGTATCTTGGAAATTAGTTATTAAATTAAATAGTTCATCAGATACTTGCACTTCTTGTCTTTCTGGCGTTAGTAATGCTCTAGTTTGATGCTTATCATTTTTAACCATACCATACACATCTATGTCAAGTTTTACATTAGCTTCCTCTTCAATATTTCGCAATGCTTTCATTATGGCTCTTATCTGTGTTATTCCGCCATCTGCTAATATCATATCAGGCAATTTTCCAAATCCTTTGTCTTCTCCATATTTTTCTAAAGTTTCCTTTGGAATATTATTATATACATTATCTTTTTTTAATATTATTGAATGTCTTAGTCTTCTTGTTACTACTTCTTCCATGCATCTTGGATCATCTTGCCCTACTACCGTTTTTATTTTAAATTTTCTAGAAAGATTCTTTTTAATTACTCCATCCATCATTACACACATTGCAGCTACTAAATATTCACCAGATATATTGGAAATATCATAAGCTTCAATTTTTCTTGGAACTTTTTCTAATTCTAATTTTTCTTTCATTTCAAGCATTAGATTCTTGTTAGCTCGTTCTTTGTTTTCCAAAGTTATCTTAGCATTTCTCTCTGCCATTTCTACCAATTTAACTTTTTCACCCTTTAAAGGAACCTTAATTTCAACTTTTCTTTGTGCCATTTGAGTAAGCCAATTTTCTAGTAACTCTTTATCATCAATTTCTTCTCTAATCATAATTTTATTAGGAAAGAATTTTCTACCTAAGTAATACTGTTTAATAAATTGTGAAATTATTTCTTTATCCTCTTCATCTTCTAAATCCTTCAAAAAGAAATTATCTCTTCCTATCATTTTACTATTTCTAATGTAAAAGATTTCAAGGCATATTTTATTTTCACTTCTTGCCACTCCTATAACATCTATATCATTTTCCGAAATATTAGAAACAATCTGTCTTTGAGATAGCTTTTCTACTGCCATAAGTTCATCTCTATATTTTGCAGCTTTCTCATAATTTAATTTCTTTGAAGCATCATCCATTTTTTCTTTTAATTCTTTTTCAACAATAGCTGTTTTTCCATCTAAAATAGAAACAATTTGATTAATTTCATCTCTATAATCATCTTTTGAAATATATCCCATGCAAGGTGCTGAACATTTTTTTATATGATAATTAAGACATGCTCTATCTTTATATTTAAAATTTTTGCATTGCCTTATCTTGAACTTTGATTTGATAAAATCAACCACTTCCTTGGCTGCTCCTGAATTTGCATAAGGTCCAAAATATCTAGCTCCATCGTTTAAAATTCTTCTAGTCATATATATGTTAGGAAAATCATCCTTTATATTTATTTTTATATATGGATATGTTTTGTCATCCTTAAGAAGGACATTAAATTTGGGCATATTTTTCTTAATTAAATTGCACTCTAAAATAAGAGCTTCAGCTTCATTATTGCATACTATATATTCAAAATGATCAACTAATGCTACCATATTTAATATTCTTTGAGTTTTTTTAGTTTTTCTAAAATATGAAGTTACTCTTCTTTTTAATGATATAGCCTTGCCAACATATATAATTTTATCATTTTTATCATGCATTATATATACGCCTGGCTTTTGAGGTAGCTTTTTTATTTCTTCTTCAATATCAAACATTTAATTTTTCCTTATATTTTTATTTTCCACTTACGAATTTATCTAATAATGTTGTTTCCTTCTATTTTTCAATTATTTATTATATTATATCATATTTAATTGTATTTTAGCTACCCTTTTTAATACTTTTAGTTTCATTTTTTAGTGAATTGAAAAATCGAATTTTATTGTTGCACATTTTTTCTTTTTAGTGTATATATATAATAAGGTCACAAAATATTTATAGCGCCCGGGCAAAGTTATCTTAATTTATATTTTTTTAATATATTATTTATAAATTTTAAATATCGGATTTTATATAATTTTTATTATCTTATTTATTTAAATTTGTAATAACAAGATTTTCATAAAAAATTTATAAAATTTTTCTTTGTTGACGAGGATAGAATTTATCGAAATTTTCGGCGGATGATTCTATGGCATGCTACTGTCAAAAATAATGGCAAAAAGCAATAGTAATATTGTAACAGATTCATTATTAGTAGTTGTGAACCTAAAATATAGGAGGTTTTATGTGTGGAATAGTTGGTTACATTGGTAATGTAAAAGCTGTACCAGTACTTATTAATGGTCTTAAGTCTTTGGAATACAGAGGCTATGATTCAGCAGGGGTTGCGACATTAGAAAATAATGAAATTAAGGTAGTAAAAGATAAAGGTAGAGTTAAGGTAATTGAAAATAATCCAGAATTATCTAAATTAAATGGTACTATTGGAATTGCTCATACTAGATGGGCGACTCATGGAATTCCTTCAAAGGAAAATGCTCACCCTCATGTTGATAATTCTAATCTTTTTGCTGTTGTTCATAATGGCATTATTGAAAATTATAGTGACTTAAAATCTAAGCTACTTGAAAATGGATATACTTTGTATTCTCAAACAGATACAGAAGTTATACCAAATTTGATTCATATGAATTTTATAAAAATTTCAAAAGAAAATAAAAATAATTCTACAGATGTATTTTTGAATGCAGTTTCTGAAACTTTGAAAGAATTAAAAGGAAGCTATGCTATTGAGGTTATTTCTCCTCTTTTTCCAAATGAAATAATAGTTGCCAAAAAAGATAGTCCTTTAGTAATTGGTGCTGGAAAAGATGAAAATTTTATTGCATCTGATATACCTGCAATATTAGCTCATACAAATAAATTTTACTTTTTAGGAGAAGAAGAAATTTCAGTAATACGTAAAAATAATATTGAATTTTATAATTTTGATTTAGAAAAAATAAATAAAGAGCTTAAAAGTATTGAATGGGATGCTGTTAGCAGTGAAAAAAATGGATATGAAGATTACATGTTAAAAGAAATTTACGAACAACCAAAAGCTATTCGTGAAACAATTGGTTCAAGATTGGTAAAAGGAAAAAATATCGATTTAAATATTGATATTGATTTTTCAAAAATTAAAAGAATTTATATTGTGGCCTGTGGAACAGCTATGCATGCTGGAATCGCTACAAAGTATGCTTTTGAGCATTTCTGTAAAATTCCTACTGAAATAGATATGGCATCTGAATTTAGATATAGAAATCCTTTGATAGATTCAAATACTTTATGTATTTTTATTAGTCAATCTGGTGAAACTGCTGATACTATTGCAGCTTTAAGATTAAGTAAATCTTATAATGCTCCAACAATTGCAATAGTTAATGTTATTGATAGCTCGATTACTAGAATTGCAGATTATACTTTGTATACTCATGCTGGTCCTGAAATAGCAGTTGCATCAACAAAAGCATACACTTGTCAAGTAACTTTATTAAGCATTTTATCAATTTATATTGCTGAAAAAATTAAAGATTCTAATATGAAATTGAAATCAAATAAGTTAAATTTAACTAATGACGTTAATTTTTCTAAAAACCTAAATCAAGATGATAATAATTCAAAAGATATCGATATCTACAATGAATTAGAAGGTTTTAAAAATGATATAATAAATTTGCCAAATAAAGTTCAAGAAGTCCTTGATAATGGTAAAGATATAAAAGAATTTGCAGATAAAGTTTTCTCTGAAAAAGATATTTTCTTTATAGGTCGTGGTAGCGATTATGCTGTATCAATGGAAGGCTCTTTGAAGTTAAAAGAAATTTCATATATACACTCTGAAGCGTATGCTGCTGGTGAATTAAAGCATGGTCCAATAGCTCTTATTGAAAATGGAGTAACTGTAATTGGAATTGCAACTAACCCTATTACTAATAGTAAAACTATGAGCAATTTAGAGGAAGTTATTACACGTGGTGCAAAAGTTATGCTAATTACAAATTGTGAATTAGAAAAAAATAAATTTAATTTTCTAATTAAAATTCCAGAATGTAATACAATGCTTTCACCTATTTTATCGGTTATACCACTTCAACTATTTGCATACTATATTGCAAAAGATAAAGAGCTTGATGTTGATAAGCCTCGTAACTTAGCTAAATCAGTAACAGTAGAATAAAAATTATATTCCGCAAAATATTTTTAATAAAATTAATAATATTGCTCCTGGAATCCCTAATAATCCTACTATTATTGCATTTACTATACTTAGTCCAATGTGAAAATTAAAAGATGTTCCTATTAAATTTATGATAAATATTAGTAATGCTCCTAATAAAGAATTAAATACTAATTTTATTATCTTCTTTATAGGAAATAGAAAATATTTTCCGAATATCATTATAATTGCAATGCATGCAATAAATATTAAAATAGATTTTGTGTCCATCATACCACCTCTTTGAAATTTTATAAGTTAAATTTTAATAGCTTGTTTATATTTCATTGTATGATGGACAAATTTATTTTATGACCTGTGTACTAGATTTAAATATTATTTTTTATTTTTTATTTTTTATTTTTATATTTTTTATTTTTTATTTTTATATTTTTTATTTTTATATTTTTATATTTTTTAATATCTTATAACCTTTTTAAACTAGCTTTAATCACTTTTTGCATATCTAGTATTTTTTTATTATATTTTTTAATAGCTAATATTTTTTATTCGATTTATCCAATGCTTAATATTGAGTAGCTTTTTATTAAATCTATGCAATTTTTTCTAATGTAATTCCCTTTTCCTTTGCTAATTTTATTAAACTATCCAATTGCGATTGAATCGATTTTATTTTATAAATATAATAATCAATTAAATCATTTGTATTAGCAAATTCAAAATTCTTATTTGCATTTGTAAGTTCAGCTCTCATATTAATTATATTTCTAAGAATCTCTTGTTCCTCATCTTCCTTGCTCATTTGTATCATATACTTTTCAGTTAAATATTTTTCTTCCATAATTTATAATAGCATAATATTTTAATTATGCTATTCTCCTTTTTAATATATTTGAGTTATTATAGGTTACCCATAAAACCAATTTTGTTTTTCCAAACAAATCCATTTTTTCTTTTACTATTATATTCATCAATTACAAAAAATATTCTTAAATTTTAGTAAAATTTAAGTTGTAAGTAAAAAAATAACTAATTAATAGTAAATTATAAATTATAATTTATAATTTATAATTTATAATTTATAATTTGTAATCTATAATTAATAATTTTATAATCTGTTAATTCCCATTATTTTTTTATTTTAAATAATTCTACTTTTTAAATTCAGCATTTTATAATAATAATCAATAAATTTATAAAAAAGCTTGTAAATTTATCTATAAAATGGTAAAATATTGCTATGTTTATAGGTTTTAGTGATATTATAAATATCAACATTTTTTTAATAAATTAAATATATACAATCAAACTCTAAATCATAAAATATTTATTATAAAATGTTTATATTTTGAATTTTCTATTATAATATATAACTTTATTAAAAAATTATTTCAAAACCTAAATTTAAAATAAGAAGGATGAGGACTATGATAGATCTTAAATTTTTAAGAGAAAATCCAGATGTGGTAAAAGAAAACATTAAGAAAAAATTCCAAGATTATAAGTTACCTTTAGTAGATGAAGTTATTGATTTTGACAAAAAAAATCATGAAGTAACTTTAAAAGGTGATGAATTAAGAAGCAAGCGTAACTCCTTAAGCAATCAAATAGGAGCTTTAATGAAGTCTGGTAAAAAGTCCGAGGCCGAAGAAATTAAATCACAGGTTAGTGAAATAAATAAAGAACTTGAAGAAAATGAAAAATTAGAAGCAGAATATGCAGAAGAAATAAAATCAAGAATGATGAAGATTCCTAATATTATGGATGCAAGTGTTCCTATAGGTGAAGACGATTCTCATAATGTTGAAGTTCAAAGATTTGGAGAACCAAAAGTTCCAACCTATGAAATTCCATATCATATGGATATCTTAGAAAATCTAGGTGGTATCGATTTAGACGCTGCTAGACGTGTTGCAGGAAATGGTTTCTACTATTTATTAGGTGATGTTGCAAGGCTTCACGAAGCTGTACTTGCTTATGCTAGAGATTTTATGATTGGCAAAGGTTTTACATATTGTATTCCCCCATTCATGATTCATGGAGATATAGTAAATGGAGTTATGTCTTTTGAAGAAATGGACGCTATGATGTACAAAATTGAAGGTGAAGATTTGTATTTAATTGGTACAAGTGAGCATTCAATGATAGGCAAATTTAAAGGACAAATTTTAAATAAAAATGAAATGCCTTATACAATGACATCATATTCTCCATGTTTTAGAAAAGAAAAAGGTGCTCATGGAATTGAAGAACGTGGTATATATAGAATACATCAATTTGAAAAACAAGAAATGATTGTTGTATGTGAACCTGATGACAGCTGGAATTGGTACGAAAAATTATGGTCATACACAGTTGAATTATTTAGAAGTATGGACGTTCCAGTAAGACAACTTGAATGTTGTAGTGGAGACTTAGCAGATTTAAAAGCAAAATCTTGTGACGTTGAAGCATGGAGTCCAAGACAAAAGAAATATTTTGAAGTTGGAAGTTGTTCTAATTTAACAGATGCACAAGCACGCCGTCTTGGCATTCGTATTAAAGGTGAAAAAGGAAATTATTATGCACATACTTTAAACAATACAGTTGTAGCTCCACCAAGAATGTTAATTGCTATTATTGAAAATCATTACAATGAAGATGGTAGCGTAGATATTCCTGAAGTATTATGGCCATATATGGGCGGAACAAAGAAATTGATGCCAAAAAATAAAAATATTTAAAGTTTTAAAATAATATAGGAACGCTTAAAGACTACTAAATTTTTAATATTCTTACGCGTTCCTTTATTTTTTTATTATATCGAATCTAAAACTTTATTATATATGTGAAAGGATAAATTATGATTATAAAAAATGCAGAATTCACTATTTCAGCAGTATCTCCTAAGCAATATCCTAATGATAATTTAAAGCAAATCGTTTTAGTAGGAAAATCAAATGTTGGAAAATCTAGTTTTATTAATACTTTATTAAATCGAAAAAAATTAGCTAGAACCAGTAGTGAACCAGGAAAAACAAGATTAATAAATTTTTATAAAATATTTGGAAATTTAGATGACAAAAAACAAAATAATGAATCTTCAAATAGTAGCGAGAATTTTTACTTTGTTGATTTACCTGGATATGGATTCAGTAAAATGTCAAAAGAAGAACAAGTTACTGTTGGAAATTTTATTGAAGAATATTTGCAAGAATCACATAATATCTCATTGATAATTTTCATTATAGATATTAGACACGAGCCAACGAAAGATGATAAATTAATGTATGATTACATTATGAAGCAAAATATTCCATGTATCGTTGTTGCAAATAAAGCTGATAAAATAGCTATAACAAAAGTTGATAATCAAGTTAATGATTTGAAACATATACTAAATCCACTTAATGATTTGACTTTTCTTCCATTTTCTGCTGAAAGAAAAATTTATACAGATGAAATGTGGAAAGAAATTGATAAATATTTGTAATATGTTTGTTATTTTAAATAGTTAGACTCTTAGAAACTTATTTATTATAAATAACTATTCATATTTATAAAAAGCACTAGAATTAAACTAGTGCTTTTTTATATTAATCTTTAAAATTCTGAAACTTCTACTATTTTAAATTTTGCTTTTTGCATATTAGACAATTTTTCTGAATTTACATATGTAAATATATCAAAATTTTGTGATTGTCCTGCATTTAAATCATTTGCGCTAACATAATCTTCTGAAATTCTTGTTCCATCATCATCTACTGCTTCTATATGCATATAAAATGATTTCTTTTCTGTTGTTTTATTTTTTACTGTAACCGTTAATTTTGTATTTGTAATTCCATATTTTCCTGTCGTTGATTCAAATTCTCCCAATTTAACTTCTACATCATTTGCTAATATCTCTTCTGTACTGTTTCCTGACATTTTACTTAATTGTGAGCTTGTATTGCTAAAAGTATTATTTAGACTATTGCTTATATGTTGTAATCCAGTACTTAATGCTCTTTGAGAATTTATTGTTATAATTACTGCAAATATTCCTAATATTAATGATGCTATTGCTTGACCTTTACTTGCTTTCTGAACCAATGCAACTATTGCAAATATAATTGCTAATAACCCAAATATGAATGAAACATTATTAATTATTGGTATAAATGCTGTACATAATCCTAAAATTCCTAATACTAAACCTGCTACTGCAAATCCACTTTTCTTATTATTTAATTCTTCTGAATGATTTTCCATAATAAATACCCTCCTTTTATTTATTATATTTTACACTTTTTTTATATTTTTTAATTCTTTTTGTAATGAATAGGAATGAAATGGAAAATTAAATCTATGATTATAAATAAAAAAAACTAGAAACAGAAATTTAATTCTGTTTCTAGTATAAGCTCTATATAGCTACATGTCAATAAAAATCGTTCGTCAAATTATTGCATAATTCTACTTTTTTAATCACTATTTATTACATAGGTTTTAATGTTCCACCATCTGATAATGTTATTGTCTTTCCGTTTAACCAACTATTTGCAGTATTAGTTGAATCATAATAAATTGTATTTCCATTTGATATGATATTACTTAAAGTAGTATCATCATCTGTAATTGCTGTTACATAAGATGTTCCAGTAACATTCCATTTGCTTGAACTATCTAATGCAATAGTAATTGATTTTGCTGAATTATCTGTATTAATTGTACTGGTTAATGTTGAACTCTTTAATGTGATGGCTATTGTACTTATATTGTCTGCTGAAATGTTTCCTGAAATCGTTTCATTTTCACAATTAAATGTTACATTTGCTCCGTTTGATCCAGCTGTTCCCCATTCTCCTGTATTTCCTGATGCTGTTAATAATTGATTGCTTCCATAATTTAAAGCTGTATTTTTTAAATTAATTACTGCATCTGTATTTGTTGAGAAAAACATTGGAGCTGTTGTATATACACTTGAATCAGATGAAATGCTTAATGTTGAATTAGTTGATGTAAATGTTCCTACACCTGTTGAAGCATCTCCTGACATACTTTGATAAATCATTACTCCACAATTATCTATTCCACCAGTTGCTCTTCCTAATCCGCTTGCTTCTAAATTATCATTTGATATTGTTATGCTATTTTTTCCTTCTATAACTGCAATTGAAGAACCTGTAGCTTTGCCAGTAGTATCACTTACAGTTATTGTACCTGTTGAATAAATACAAGGTGAACCTTCTCCAGCAGTATTTAATAATCCTTTTGAAACTGTTACTGTTCCTTCTCCTCTATCTGTTGCTATAGCTGCACAATGTGCACCTTCTGTTGTAATTTCTATATTGCTTGCTTCTATTGTTCCACCATAAGTTGCGTCAAGTCCTCTTGAAGAATTTCCTGTAGTTGCAATTTTTACATTGTTAGCCACTATTTTAGAATTGCTTCCTGTTGCAAATAATGCATTTGCTCCGCTTCCTGATGTACTAATTGTACTATCAGAAATTGTAACTGTACTATTTGCTTTTGCTAATACTCCTGCATTTTGTCCATAAAATTCACTATTTGATGTATTTGAAGAATTGCCAGTTTTGCTAATTGTCGCACTTGTTATTGTTGCATTTCCACCATTTTCTGCTACTACTACTGATTCATCAGCATTTGTTGAAGTTAAAGTAGTATTTGATAATGTCTGTGTATCTGTAACTGTTGAAGCTCCTGTTGTTGTTACATTTGAAGATTGTTCTGTTCCTCCATTTGCTCCACTACTACTTCCTCCAGTTTCTCCTGGTTGTGCCATTTGAGTTCCTTGTGTATTACTTGATGAAGTTGTATTAGCCTTTTTGCTAAATATAACACATATTGTTATAAATGCAGCTAATAATACTATTATAACAATGATTTCAATAATTGTACTTTTTTTATTTTTCATAACATTTTGCATAGTAATATTTTTACTATGTATCTCCTTTTAAAATATATTTAGGTTTTTTTTAAATACCTATAAAACATTTTTTATTTATTTTTATAATAAATCTTATATCTTAAAAATAGCTTAAATTTTTAATTAAATATTATTTCTATGCAATAAATCTTAGTTTTCTACTATATAAAATAAAGTTTGAATAAATAGTATATTTCATTTTAATACTACATACAAACTTCATTTATTATATTATTTAATTATATTATTATCAATAGATTTTATTATTATTCATTGTATAATCTATATTATTAATTGTAATGATTTTAAAGTCATTTTGTTTTATACTGTTATTAATCTTAACTTTTCAATTATACTATTATCACAAAATTCTATTACAATTTTTTTGTTATTGCTTTTATGGCTTTTTCGCGAGGTAAAATCACAGTTTTTCCACAGCCAGAACATTGTAATTTAAAA
>JBPOHA010000089.1:0-22713 GCA_052036095.1 Bacillota bacterium | reverse complement strand
GAGCAGTATTTGATAATGAAAAAGCTGACAATATAGAGATTACAAATGGTAAAATTATAAACAATGGTAGTAAATCAATTGCAGTTGGATTATGTATGCCAGGAATGCAAGAAAGTTTAGGAATTGACAGTGATAAATTAGAAGTTCCAGAAAATATAACTATTAAAGCTGATGCAAAAGATTTTGAGATGGGAACTATTTTAACGTATGCTTCTCCAAAATTAATTGATGAAGACGATATTAAAGGATTAGATAAATTAGATGATATATTTACAGATGCTGATAAATTATCAGATTCAAGTAAGCAATTGGTAGATGGTGCAAATCAATTAAATGATGGAGCACAAACATTAAATAGCGGAATGCAATCAGCTTTATCAGGTGCAAAATTAATTTCATCAAAAGTTAAAAGTTCTACATCTTCATTAAAAAATGATACATCAGATGCTTTAACACAAGATCAAATTAATAGCATTGGAGAAAGTGCATCAAAACAAGCATCATCAGCTATAACAGCACAAAAAACAACTATTGTTAAATCAGCAGATGCAGGAATTGAAAAAAATAAAGAAGCAATATATACTAATATGATGAATACAGCAAAACAAATAGCAGAATCAACTGCAATAGCAACAGCAGAAAATACTGCAAAGCAATCAGCAGCTGAATCAGCTTTTGAGGCTGCAAAAGAGACAGCAGCTACAACTGCATACAATACTGCTTTAGCAACAGCAAAATCAACTGCTGAAACTACAGCTTTAGGAATATTTGCAACACAAAATAATACAACTCCAGAAAATTTAACTAAAGCAATAAAAACATATCCAACAACAGAACTATATAAAACATTAGCAGCAGCCATTACTAAAGCAGGAAGTGATGCTGAAACAACAGTTAAAGGCCAAAAGTCATCAATTGAAAGTACAGCAGTAACTAATGTTAAGAGCCAAGAATCTGCAATAAAAGCAGAAGCTGCTTCAAAAGCAACATTAACAAATGAACAAAAAGCTAATATAATAAAATTAGCAGATGCAGGAATTGAAGCACAATCAGCTACAATAAAAGCAGGAGCACTTGCTAGTGCAAAACAAATAGCAGAATCAACAGCAACACAAACAGCTTCAACTGTAGCTTCTATGGTTGGAAATGAAGTAGGAAAGAATGTTGCTTCACAAGTTGCAAATAATGTAAAATCTGCTGCTCTTAAAGAAATTGCTTCTAGCATGGAAACTTTATCAAGCGGATTAGATGAGCTTACTAAGGGAATGACAGAATTAGCAAATGGAGCAGATTCTGTAAAAAATGGTACACAAGAATTAGCTGATGGAATGACAAAATTTGATACAGAAGGAATACAAAAAATAGTAAATTTGGTAAATGGAGACTTAAAAGATTTCAAAGCTAGAGCAGAAAAATTAAAAGATTTAGCAAATGAATATACAACATATAGTGGAAATGATGAAAATGCTGAAACAATAGTAAAATTTGTTACAATAACCGATGAAATCAAAAAAAATGATGATTTAAAAGAAAATACAACAACTCCAACAACAGTTGATAATTCAGTAGCAGAATCACCAGAAAAAAATGAAAATACTACTTCTAATGGAAAATAAAAATCATTAGCATTTAATAAAATTAAAAGTAGATTTTAATTAAAAGGAAATTCAAATTAAAAGTAGATTGTGAAAAATTAAATTATAAATAAAAGTGAATTATTTAAGAAAAATTAAATGATATAGTAGATAGATTGATTTAAAATTCAATCTTTACTAAATGATAAATTATTCTTAAATAATTCATTTTTGTATTTGTAAGAGTTTTTATTTGTTTGTTATTACGAAAGTAAATGTCACATTTATAGTAAATATGTCATATTATAAAATATAATAGATAAAAGAGAGGTATAAAAAATGTCGATGCCGAATATTCCAGACATAACTCCAAAGATAGAGTTATGCAGAGATGAAATAATAGATATGCTACTTGCATCTGTAGCACTAGAAGAAATGGGATTATCTCATATAATAAATGCAGAAGGTGAGAAGATTCAAAGGGTGCTAGAAAAAGATAAAGAAGAATGCAAATGTGATTTTGATAATAGTAAGATATTAGAGGTGAATGATAGTGTGGATCATGTTTTAGATAAGATTTCCAATATTGAGGAAGTGTTAGTTGAAAAATTAAAAATAGTTAAAGATTTTCAAAAAGATAAGTCTAAAGTTTAATTATTAGGTTATTACATATACAAGTTATGTATATGTAAGGAGGTGAAAAATATATGTCAATGCCAACAATACCAACAATTGATCAAGACATCAATATTACAACAAATAAGGCTGCAAATGTAGTATTAGCATCAATAGGATTTGAAGAATTAGGACTATCTCATATAATAAATGCAGAAGGTGAAAAAATTCAATCATATCTTGGAACACTTGAAGGGCAAACAGTAAGGGATGATGTAGATATTGATAGCTTAGTAAAACTTGATAAAGCTGTTAATAACACATTGGATACTATTACTAAGAAGGAATTATTATTATTAATGAAATTACAAGAAACTGAAAATGTAATAGAAAATAATAAAGAAGATAGTTCAACAGATACAGCAAATCAATAAAGCAGAAGGACCAACAGTTGTAAAAAATTAACATTAAAAATTAAAGTAAGCAGTTAAATTCATGCTAAAAAATTAAAACAATAGCTCTAATTTTATTAGGGCTATTGTTTCAACTATTGAAAAAAATAATTTAATAAAAGTTCATAATATAAATTTTTGACTACTCTGTACAAATTATAGAAATTTTCAAAAAATATTGACTTTATAAAGTGCAAGTTATAGAATAAACATATTAAAATAAAATATAAAATAAGCATTCGAAAGGGATAAAAATGAAGATTTTATTAGATGCAATGGGTGGAGACAATGCTCCAGATGCAAATATAAGAGGTGCTGTAAGTGCCATAAATGAAATAAAAGCAGAAGTAGTTCTTATAGGGCAAGAAGCTGTTATAACTAGCAAAGTAAAAGAATTTTATGGAAAAAATTTAAGAGAGATTTCTCCAAGATTATCAGTATATAATGCTACTGAAAAGATTGAAATGGAAGACACACCAACTCAAGCTATTAAAAATAAAAAAGATTCTTCAATGGTTGTAGGATTTAATCTCTTAAAAGAAGGAAAAGGTGATGTATTTATTTCAGCTGGAAATTCAGGAGCTTTATTAACAGGAGCTACATTATTAGTTGGAAGAATAAAAGGTATTGATAGACCAGCTTTAGCAGGAATATTACCTGCATATCATGGAAGCCTGGTATTAATGGATTGTGGTGCAAATACAAATTGCAAACCAATTAACTTATTACAATTTGCTCAAATGTCTAGTATATATATGCATAATACATTGGGAATAGAAAGACCTAAGATAGGACTTCTAAATATTGGTACAGAAGAGACTAAAGGTAATGAATTAGTTAGAAGTTCATATCAATTATTAAAGAAATATTCAAGGGATTTGAACATTAATTTTATAGGAAATGTTGAGGGAAGAGAAGCATTCTTAGGGGATGTAGATGTAATAATTGCAGATGGATTTACTGGAAATGTATTTTTAAAATCTGTTGAAGGTTTAGGAAAATTTGTAAAAAAGACATTAACTGAAAGCTTTACGCATAATATGTTAGCAAAGCTTGGTAGTATTCCTAGTTTACCAGCACTTAAAAGATTTTCTAAAACAATGGATTATAAAGAATATGGAGGAGCTCTTTTCTTAGGCGTACAAAAGCCAGTAGTTAAGGCACATGGAAGTAGTGATGAAAAGCTATTTAAATATACAATAAAACAAGCTGAACAATTTGTAAAAAATAAAGCAGTTGACCAATTGTCCGAGGTTTATGAGTCAGAATTGAATAAAGAGAAAATGGCTGAAATCAAAGACTTTATAACACAAATTGAAACAAAATAATTATTTTTCATAAATTGCTTGACATTTGAAATTCAATGTATTATTGTAGTGTTATGAATAATAAAAACAATAGATGAGGAGGTGAACTTCATGAATGAGGATGAAGTATTTGAAAAAGTTAAAAAAATAATAGTAGAACAATTAGGTGTTACTGAAACAGCTGTAACAATGGATGCATCTTTTATTGATGATCTAGGTGCAGATTCATTAGATATAGTTGAATTAATAATGGCATTAGAAGAAGAATTTAATATTGAAATTCCTGATAGTGATGCTGAAAAAGTAGTAACAGTAAGAGACGTTGTTGATTATATAAAAAATCACGTTGGATAACTATTAAAAAAAATATCAGTAAATCTTATTAGAAATTTAGTGTACATAAGTTAAATGAAGTGTTTTGTATAATCAAAAATATTATATAAAATAATTAATAAAAAGCCTTGCCAAACAAGGCTTTTTATGTTACAATATAAAATGTGTGAAAAGTAAAGATATTACTTTTCAATCCTTGCTTATCGTATGATAGGCTATAACCGTGAGGAGGTGAAAATAATGAATAAATACGAGAGTGTTATCATTATTAATCCATCTGTTGATGACGAAGGCTTAAAAAAGCTTGAAGGCAAATTTACAGATTTGATTAATAAGAATGGAAAAGTAGAAAAAGTTGATGAATTAGGTAAGAAAAAACTTGCTTATGAAGTTAAGAAAAATACAGAAGGAATTTATGTAACTTTCTACTTCGAAGCAACTCCAGATTCTATAGCAGAATTAGAGAGAAACTACAGAATAACAGATGAAGTTATAAAATTTATCGTTATAAAAGTAGAGGAATAATTGCAAATAAATCTTAACTTTATTTTTTTAGAAAGGTAAGGTACAAAATATGAACAAAGTAGTTCTAATGGGAAGATTAACAAAAGATCCAGAAGTTAGATATACTCAAACCAACAATACACTAGTAGCTTCTTTTACATTAGCTGTAAATAGAAGATTTACTAGAGAAGGAGACCAACAAACAGCAGATTTTATTAATTGCTCAGCTTGGGCCAAAACTGGAGAATTTGTTAGCAAATACTTCAAAAAAGGTCAACAAATGGCTATTGTTGGAAGAATTCAAACAAGAAGTTGGGATGACCAACAAGGGCAAAAACGTTATGCAACTGATGTAGTTGCTGAAGAAGTTTATTTTGCAGATAGCAAGAAAAACTCAGATAATGGTAATTTTGATAATACTTTTGGAGCAGACGAATCTGCTCAATCTGGAAGCAATAATGCTTCAACATCAGATTTTGAAGTATCATCAGGAGATGACCTACCATTTTAATTTATCATAGAATAGGGGGCGAAAAGAATGGAAAGAAAGAATAACAATAATAGAAGAAGTAATAATAAAGATTACGATGATGATTATAAAGTTAGAAAATTAAGAAAGAAGGCTTGTCCTCTTTGCTCAGATGTAAATTTAGTTTTAGATTACAAAAATCCAGAACAATTAAAGAAATTTATAAATGAAAGAGGAAAAATTCTTCCAAGAAGAACGACTGGAGCTTGTGCAAAGCATCAAAGAGATATTACTATTGCTGTAAATAGATGTAGAGCAATTGCAATGCTACCATACTCACAAGACTAATTTATTATTGATTGATACAATAAATAGTTAAGGTAAAATTGATTAAAAGTTAATCATAAACAAAAAAGCTAGACAGAAAAATTAACTGGTCTAGCTTTTATATTTTAAATAATAGAAAAATTATTAGTTTTCTAATATTTAAATAATAAAGATAACAAAAAATATAATTTATATTTTTTATTATTGGTTCTATTATAAAGTAATAAAATGATATATAAATCAATAGATATATTATTTTATTGCTTTATAGAAAACATGATATTAAAAGTGAAATTAATTATTATAAGAAATGGGGATAATATGAAAAAAAATAAAAATCTAATAATTGCAATAATATCAATAGTAGTTATTGCAATACTCTTAGGAGTGATAATTTTTGCAAATATTAATAAGAAAAATAATATTGGAAAAGTACAAAGTGGAGATTATAAAATCTTAACTTCTTTTTATCCTTTATATATAATGACATTAAATATAACTCAAAATGCAAATAATGTTGAAGTTAGCAATATGGCTGAAAAGTCAACTGGATGTATACATGATTATACTCTAAGTACATCTGATCTTAAAAAATTTGAAAATACTAATGTGTTTATACAAAATGGAGCAGGATTAGAAAGCTTTTCTCAAAAAATAATTGATGCATATCCAAATGTAAAAATTGTAAGTGCAGCTGATGCAATTACTAATTTTATAAAAGACGATGATGGCGATTCAAATGGACATGTTTGGCTAGGAATAGATAATTATAAATTAGAAGTTAGCAAAATTTCAGAGGAATTACAAAAATTAAATCCTGAAAATGCTACAATATATTCAGAAAATACAAAACAATATTTGCAGAAGATAACAGAAATTGAGAGCAAGTATGATGAAATTAAAAATAAATTTAATTATGCAACTACTGATAATGCAAACTATTTGAATATGACATATCAAGCTAATTATACAATTAGCAATAAATGTATTTGCTTAAATGAATCATTGGAGTATTTATTAAAAGATGTAAATATAGTAACAACTATGATTGAAACAGATCATGAGCAAAGTGCTTTATCAGCAGAAGAAATTAAAAATATAATAACAAAAATGAAAAATGAAAATATTAAAATGATTTTTATAGACAAAAATGATGACTCTAAAACCGCAGATACGATTGCAAAAGAGACAGGAGCTATTGTGTATAGGTTAGACTCTGAAATGACCGGAAATAAGGATTTAAATGCGTATACTAATGCAATGAATTCTAATTATGAAGTTCTTAATTCAATTCATTAATTTTAAGAATTTATGTTTGAGGATTTATGTACTGTCTAATTTATATTAGTATTATGTTATAAAAATCGAAAATAAGTATTCTTAGGAAGGAATAAATTATGGAAGAAGCATGTGGTTTACACTGTACTAAAATAGAAAATATAACTGTAAAAAGAGATAAGCAAATTATAATTAAAAATGTTACCTTTGATGTACACTGTGGTGAACTTACTATGATTATAGGGAGAAATGGAGCCGGAAAAAGTACACTTTTAAAAGCTATCTTAAATGAAATTGAACATAGTGGAAAAGTTGAGTTTCTTGATATGAAAGAAAACAAGAAGAAAAAAATCAAGATAGGATATGTACCTCAAAGCTTAAATATTGAAAGAGATATGCCTACATCTGTGTATGATATGTTTGCTTCATACATTACAGATAGGCCAGTATGGATAAAAAAAGACAAGAAAGAATATGCAAAAATAAAAGAAAGTTTAAAAATATTTGGGGCTGAAGAGCTTATAGATAAACAAGTTGGAAATTTATCAGGCGGTGAGCTTCAAAGAATTTTACTTGCAATAGCTACAACGCCAGTGCCTAATTTATTAATACTTGATGAACCAGTGTCAGGAATAGACAGAAATGGAACTAGAGATTTTTATGAAATTCTTTCTAAGTTAAAAGAAGAATATGATATGTCAATTGTTCTTGTATCACATGATTTAGATTTAGTAAAAAAATTCGCTGATAAAGTAATTTTATTAGACAAAACAATAATAAAAGAAGGAACAGCAGAAGAAGTATTTGAAAGTGAAGAATTTAAAGAAAAGTTTGGAGAAATATAAAACATACGAGTTAGTGATGTGAAGAAAAAGTTTTTTTAATTTTTTGGCTAGCAAATTAATTTATGGAACGCATTAGTATATCATTTATTATGAGCATTCCGATTTGTTCTATTATTTGAGAATAGTATTGAGATAAGTAGGAGGGAAGTATGATATTAATATCATACGAGAAAAAATGGAAGTAATATATAAAGTTTTAGAAACGTTGATACCATTTAGTTTTATGCAATATACATTTATGAAAAATGCATTTATTGCAATAATTTTAATTTCACCTATATTTGCAATTTTAGGAACTATGATAGTAAATAACAAGATGGCTTTCTTTTCAGATGCTTTAGGACATTCTGCATTAACTGGAATTGCTATTGGTATGCTTTTAGGAATGAGCAATATTAATGTTTCAATGATAATATTTGCAGTAATATTTGCTGTTTTATTAAATATTGTAAAAAATAAGACGAGCTATGGAGCTGATACAATTATTAGTGTTTTTTCTTCTATTGCAATAGCACTTGGACTTGCAATTCTTGCTCAAACTGGAAGTTTTAATAAATATTCAAGTTACTTAGTTGGAGATATATTAAGCATATCAACATCAGAAATAGCTTATTTATTCATAGCATTTGTACTTGTTATAATATTTTGGAATAAACTATTTAATAAATTAAATGCTATAAGTATAAATCCTACACTTGCAAAAAGCAAAGGAATAAATGTAAGGTTAATAGATAATATATTTGCAATAGCAATAGCTGTAATGGTAATGATATCAATAAGATGGATTGGAATATTATTAATAAATTCAATGATGATATTACCTGCAGCATCTAGTAGAAATATTGCAAAAAACATGAGAAGTTACCATACATTTTCAATAGTATTTGCATTATTTTCAGGAATTATTGGATTAATAATTTCATACTATACCAATATTCCTACTGGTCCTATGATTGTAATATTGTCAGGAATTATATATTTTGGAACTTTTTTAATAAAGAAAATAGCTAAATAGTTTAGTTAAAAAATACATAAAAATTTAAAAGGAGATAAGCTCATATAAAATATTATAATATGAGCATAACAGAAATGAATAATATAATAAAAGATAAAATAGGAATATTTGATTCTGGAATTGGTGGTAGCACAGTTTTAAAAGAGATAATAAAATTGCTACCAAATGAGAAATATGTTTATTACAGCGATTCAAAAAACAATCCTTATGGTGATAAAAGCCAAAAAGAAATTTTAGCAATTTGTGATAATATTATGAAGGTATTACTAGATAAGGGATGCAAAGCAATAGTAATAGCATGCAATACTGCAAGTGCACAAGCAAGTCAATTTTTAAGAGAAAAATATAAAAATATACCTATAATAGCAATTGAACCTGCATATAAGATGGCACATGATTATGCATATAATGAACCAACATTAGTAATGGCAACAAAGGGCACTGTTGAAAGTGAAAAATTTGAAGAATTGATTGAAAAATATAATAATAATAATACATATATTTTGCCTTGCGTAGGGCTTGCAAATGCAATAGAAAGCGAAAATGAAGATAGTATAAAAGAATGTTTAAATAAAGAACTTTCAATATATAAAGGAAAAGTAAAAAATGTTGTTTTAGGTTGTACTCATTACCCACTAGTAAAAAAGGAGATAGCCGAAGTATTAGGAGATGTAAGATTTTTTGATGGAGCTCCGAGTTTAGCAAAACATTTGAAAGATGTTTTAATTGAAAAAAAATTGTTAATTAATAGAAATGATTCAAACATAAATGAAAATAATGAATTAAAATTAATTGATGCTTGTGACCATTATAAAAATAGCAAGGATAATAATGATAGTGATAATTACAAAAACAGCAAGAATAATAATGATAGTGATAATTACAAAAACAGCAAGAATAACAAGGATAGTGAGAATTATAAAAATAGTAAAGATAACAAGAATGATAGTAAAATAAATATTGAATTTATAGATTCAAGTAATTCAAAAGAAAAAGAAGAAAGATTTAGAAAGATTATATATAATATCAAATAATTAGTTAAATAAAAGGATATTAATTAAGTGAAATATATGATTAATCAAAGATATAATTAATTAAATTAAATAGATGATTAATTATAAGAAAGAGATGAAATAAAAAGACAAATAATCAAATCAAGAGACTAAATAAAAAGATGATTATTAGATTACTTAAAACTTATTAATAAATTTATTATGAAGGGGTAGATATGAAAAATAGGAAACCTAAAATTGTTATTAAAGGGAAAGTAAAAGATAAAGAAAGTAACGAAGATTTGATAGTGAATAATAGCAGATTTGACAGATCAAATAACAATGAGATAACTAAAAATAAAAAACGAAATGGGGATAACAAATATTATAGAAAAGCCAAGAAGAATCATAATAAAAAACTTATAATTGCAATATTAATATTAATAGTAGGATTTGTGATTGGAGTATTTATATATTCTAATATGACTGAACCAGCATTAGTTCTTAAAGAATATTTTAAAGATTTAAGTGATAAAAATTATGATTCAATGTATGATTTGGTTCAGACTGATTTATCAAAAGAAGATTTTGTAAATCGTATTAAAAATATTTATGATGGAATAGAAGCATCTAATATATCAATAATAATTGCTGCAAATATAACAAATCAAAAAAGTAATCAAGATGTAAATATAACTTATACAAATTCTATGAATACTATTGCAGGTGATATTAATTTTATAAATACAGCAAAATTAATTTGCGAAGATGGAAAGTATAAAATTAATTGGGACTCAAGCATGATATTTTCTGAACTTGATAATAATGAAAAAGTAAGAGTAAATAATATTGAAGGTACAAGAGGAAAAATCTATGATAGAAACGGAGTAGCACTTGCAAAAGAGGGAACATGCTATTCTGTAGGACTAGTAAAAGGAAAAATGGATTCTACTACTGATATTTCTCAAATAGCTTCATTATTAGGAATATCAACAGATACAATAAATACCGCTTTAAATGCTTCATATGTAAAAGATGATACGTTTGTGCCATTAAGAAAAATTTCAAAAGATAATCAAGATACAAAAAATGAATTGCTAAAAATTAAAGGAATAATGATTACAGATGCTAAAGTTAGAGTATATCCATATAAGGAAGCTACTTCAATATTGATTGGATATGTACAAAATGGAGATGGAAAGTCTGGATTAGAATATTCTTATAATGACAAATTAAAAGGTTCTAATGGAGTTGAAATATATATAGAAAAAGATAGTAAAAAAGTTAAAACTATTGCTAAAAAAGATGTAAAAGATGGAGAAGATTTAAAACTTACAATAGATGTAGAAAAGCAAAAAAACATATATGAACAATTCAAAGATGATGAAGGAACCTCAATAGCAATGAATTATAATACAGGTGAAATTCTTGCTTTAGTAAGTACACCTTCTTATGATGCAAATGATTTTAGTTTAGGTATAACAGATGAAGAGTGGGACTCATTACAAAATGATGAAAAGAAACCAATGTATAATAGATATTTAAGTACATATGCTCCAGGTTCTTCATTAAAACCAATAATAGGAGCAATTGGATTAGAGAATAGTAGTTTTACAGCAGATGAAGATTTTGGAGCTAGTGGGACAAAATGGCAAAAAGATTCAAGTTGGAAAGATTTATACATAACCACTCTTGAAACATATTCTGGAAAAGCCAATCTTCAAAATGCTCTTATATATTCAGATAATATCTACTTTGCAAAAGCAGCCTTAAAGATAGGAAAATCCAATTTGTCAAAAGGATTAGATAATCTTGGATTCAACGAGAAGTTAACATTTGTACAAGATATTTCAAAATCAACATATGGAAGCCTAGATAGTGATGCTTCTATTGCAAATTCAGGTTATGGTCAGGGAGAAGTTCTTGTAAATCCAATACACATGGCTAGTATTTATTCAGCATTTGCAAATGGAGGAAATATGGTATTGCCATATATAGAACAAAATTCTGAAAACAATGCTACAACTGCAAAAGCAATAACACAAGGTGGAGTAAATAGTTTAGTAAGTATAGCTACTACAACAAATAATGTAAAATATTATAAACAAAATGTAATAAATTTTAATATTTGCAATACAATAAAAGAAGATTTAAGAAAAGTAGTAACAGATGGAACAGCTACAGATTGCAATATAGAAGGCAAAAAAATATATGGAAAAACTGGAACTGCGGAAGTTAAATCTTCACAAGATGATGAAAATGGTACTGAGATAGGTTGGTTTGATGCTTTTGATGATAATGGACTTGAAATAATTAGTATGGTACAAAATGTAAAAGATATAGGTGGAAGTCATTATGTTGTAAAGAAAGTAAGAAATATTTTTTAAATAAAAAGGAGAATTTTATGAGTAAAGTAATTTGGAAACCTGGAACATTTGAATATCCGATTCCAGCGGTAATGGTAACATCAGGTGATATGAAAGATTCAAATATAATTACTGTAGCATGGACAGGAATTTTAAATACAGATCCTGCAATGGTATATATTTCAATAAGAAAAAGTAGATACTCTTATGATATTATAAAAGAAAAAAAAGAATTTGCAATTAATCTAACAACAGAGGATTTAGCATACAAAACAGATTGGTGTGGAGTAAAAAGTGGAAGAGATGTTGATAAATTTAAAGAAATGCACCTTACAAAAGAAAAAGCACAATTTGTAAAATGTCCTCTAATAAAGGAAAGCCCAGTTTCTATTGAATGCAAAGTCAAAGAAATTAATGATTTAGGAAGTCATACTATGTTTGTAGCAGAGGTTCTTTCAATAGATGCTGATGAAAAATATATAGATAATAAAGGCGCTTTTGATATATCAAAATGCAAACTTATGGCGTATGCAAATGGTGGATATTATGCTTTAGGAAAAAAATTAGGAAAGTTTGGATTTTCAGTTCAAAAGAAAAAATAAAAATTGTATTTTTTATAAATTATAAACTATAAATTATAATTTATTCTTAATTATTAATATTATGAAATATGATAAGTTATAAAAAAATAATTATATAATATAAAAGAAAAGGGAAGATTTAATCTTCCCTTTTTAATAAGAATATACAGAAAAACTAGAAATAAATTATCTAATAATAAATTTCGTGGATATACTCTTTACATATCCATAAGCATTAACTCTAAACAAATAATCTCTGTTCAAAATTGCAACATCTTTTGGATCTAATTCATTAGAAATCTTAGTTGCAAAACTTTCCTTAACTGTTGGTTCACCATGATTTACAAGAACAAATTTTAGATTGTCAAACTGTTTAAGAAAAGCTATTAATTCGTCTGCTTTAGCATGTGCAGAAAATTCTGACGTGTATTGAATATCAGCTCGTTTTTTTAAAACAAGTCCATTAAATTCAACTGGCTCACCAGTTTTTGTTTCTTTTAGTTTTCTACCTAATGAACCTTCTGCTACATATCCGGAAAAATGAATAAGTACATCTGGACGTGAGAGATACTGAGATAAATAATATTGAGCAGGTCCATATGTTGCCATACCCGACGTTGTTAATATTATTTTCTGATCAGGATTTTCAACTACGTTAGGTCGAATTTTTCTATTAACCCAATAAATATTTTTTGGGATAAAGTCAAGCATATTTTTCCGTATTCCTAAACTTGGATAATGCATATAGATATGAGTATAATTAATTGCTAATTCTCCATCTAGATAGACTGGAATATTGGAATTAATGATACCTTCATCTTGCGCCTTTTTAATTACGTAAAGAATTTCCTGACTCCGTCCAAGTGAGAAAACTGGAACAATAACATGTTTTTTTTCTGACAATGCTTTTGTAACATTATTAAGAAATACTGGTGTCATCTCATTGGAATTCATCTCACCATATGTTGACTCACAAACTATTGTCAAATTAAGGTGGAGAGCCCATTCCGGAAGATTAGCAACATCAAAAAACATATTTTTATTATTGTAATCACCAGTGTATAGAATGTTAATGTCATCATTTCCTGGATAACTAATTTGCATTAAAACAATAGCTGCTCCAAGCAAATGTCCATTTGGAAAAAGAGTACACTTTATATTAGAATTACCTTTAACTGGGAAAAATGTCTCACCAAAAGCATGTGATTTTATATTAGTTTGCAAATTTTCAGCATCTGATAAGGAATATAAAGGTTTTTCTTTCCTAATTTTAGAAACCTTTAGAATGATGTTGGCACTATCTTCTAGTGCATTAGGAAGCAATATTGATGTTGGTACTGAGGAAAAAATCTTCCCTCTAAATCCTTTTTTGTACAACAGTGGTAATCTTCCTGTATGATCCACATGATTATGTGTGACTATGCAAAAATTAATTTCTTCTGCATTGAACGGCATAAATTCATTGATATTTTCAGATTCATTATGCTCTTGGAACAGACCACAATCGATTAGATATTTTACAGTCGAACCATCAGGAAATTTTACTGAATTCATGATGCAACTACCAGTTACCGCCTCATGTAAAGCAGAAACATCTACATAGAACCGTTGTTGTATACCCATATTAAGTTTTTCCTCCTTATAATTTATTATAATGGATATTATGTAAATAAAACTAATTACATTATACACGCGAAAGGCTAAAACGTCAATAATTTTAAACAATTTAAAAGATTTTCCAAATTTTACTTGACTTTTAGATATCAAGTATGATATAAATAATATAGAAATTTAATATTAAGTAGACTATTTTCCCTTTTATAAAGTGTCAAATGTGTCAAGGTAATTATTAAATCTAAATATTTCAAAAGGAGGAAAATTAGTCATGGAAGATAAAACATTAGTATGCAAAGACTGTGGAAAAGAATTTGTTTGGACAGCTGGAGAACAAGAATTTTATGCATCAAAAGGATTTGAAAATGCACCTGTAAGATGCCCAGAATGCAGAAAAGCTAGAAAAAATCAAAGAAATTCAAACCGTCAATAAAATATTAATACACCAAGCTGAAAAGCAAGGTGTATTTTTTTTTCGCTCAAAAATTAAGAGAGGTTTTAACTTAAAAAAATCAAAAATACTAGAAAAAAAGTTTAATAATGATGGTTCAGTAAAATTATCTCAACTTTTATTATACAACATTTTATTTTATTAATTTAGGACATTATTGTTTTTAATTACTTAAGACATTATTACCTTTAATTAATAATACAATGACTGCTTTTAATTAAATATGTGATTTAAATTTTAAAATTGTGTTATAATAATAAATAGTTAAAGCAAAATATAAATATAGTAACAATGGAACATAGTGAAAATTTAATATATTGACATCAGCATTAAGTAAGAATACAGCAATGTAACAATAGAACATAAATATAGTCTATTAAAAATAAATAGAGAAAGTAAATATACATTTTAAAGTATTGATATAGTATGAAATATTAAAAAGTTTTTATAATTAGAAGAAAGGATAAAATATGAAAGAGATTAATTTGAATGTTGAAGGAATGATGTGTGGGGGATGCGAGAACAGAGTAAAAAATGCTATTAGCAAAATTAAAGGAGTAAAAGAAGTACAAGCTAATCATGAAAAAGGTATTGTAAATGTGTTAGCAGATGATAATACAAATGAAGATGAAATAAAACAAAAAATCGAAAATTTAGATTATAAGGTAATTGAATAATATAGAAAAATTTTTGAAGTATAAATATAAGAAAAAGGTAATAAATGAATAAAATAGTTTTAAACATAGATGGCATGACTTGTAGTGCATGCTCTAATGGGTTAGAAAAGTATTTAAAAAAACAGATAGGCATTATTGATGTATCTGTTAATTTAGTTATGGCTACTGCTTTAATAGAATATGATGAGAAAAAGATATCTAAAAAGGATTTAGATAATTTTGTGGAAGAGGCAGGATTTAAAAGTCTTGGTGAAGATAAAAGCCAAAATGATAAAAAAACTGGGTTATTTCAATTAATATTTTTTTGTATATTAGCAGTAATTTTAATGTATATTTCAATGGGAAATATGCTTAATTTTCCATTACCTAATTGTATGCAAATGTCTAATGAAATGAATATCTCTAATGTAACAACAATGCCTAATGAATTAGAAAATCATAATACAACAGTAATGTCTCAAAATGTTATACAAATTCAAAATGAAAATAAATTTAATCCTATATTATATGTAATAATTGTGGTAGCACTTACAGTTCCATTTTTAATATATGGATTTGACATTATAAAAAATGGAATAAAAAATATAATTCATAAAATGCCTAATATGGACTCATTAGTAGGAATAGGAGTATGTGTTAATTTCGCATATAGTGCCTACAACAGTATTTTAGTATTTTTAAATAACGAAAATGCAATCCATAACTTATATTTTGAAGCTTCAGCAATGATAATATTATTTGTAAAAATAGGTAGATTTATAGACAAGAAAAATAAAGCAAGAGCAGTTGATACAATTAAAAATTTAGTGACCATAACTCCTAAAAATGGAACTATTATTGAAAATGGAAAAGAAAAAATAGTTACTATTAACGAAATAAAAGTTGGAGACATAGTTGTATGTAAACCGGGAGAAAAGATTGCGGTAGATGGAACTATTACTAAAGGTGAAACTCATACTGATGAATCTTTTATTACAGGGGAAAGTAAACCAGTTAGCAAAAATGTTGGAAGTAAAGTAATAGCTGGAAGTATTAATTATGATGGTTACATAGAATACTCAGCTGAAAAAATAGGAAAAGATTCAAGTATTTCAAATATAGTAAAGTTAGTAGTAGAAGCTACAAATACAAAAGCACCAATCGCAAGATTAGCAGATAAAATTAGTGGATATTTTGTGCCAATAATTTTTGCAGTTGCATTAATATCATTTATACTTAATTTAATAATTTTAAAAGATGTTACAAAAGCAGTTACAGCATTTGTAAGTGTATTAGTTGTGGCATGTCCTTGTGCTTTAGGATTAGCAACTCCACTAGCTATGGTAGTGTCAATAGGAAAATGTAGCAAAAATGGTATTTTAGTAAAATCAAGTGAAAGTTTAGAGGCAATTAATAAAATTGATACAGTGGTTTTTGATAAGACAGGAACATTAACAAAAGGAAAAATGACAATAGTAGAAGCGGAATCTTTAGAAAATGATAATGTTGATTTGCAAATTAAAATTTTGCAAAGTTTGGAAGCAAAATCAAATCATCCATTAGCAAAAAGTATTTGCAATTATAAAGTAGAAGGAAAGTTTAATAGAAACAACAAAATTAAAGAAAAGTATAATGTGAAAAATAATGATAAAGATGAAGCAAATGTAAATGAAAAAGAAAATATAATTTTAGAAAAAATTTATAATGTTACTGAATTTAAAGAAATTTCAGGATATGGAATACAAGGAATAATTAATGAAAAAATATATTATGCAGGAAATAAAAAATTTGTTCAAAAAATAAGCGCAGAATTACAAAAACAAAATGTAATTAAATATATTGATGAATATTCTAAAATTGAAGATAAATATGCTAAAAAAGGAGAAAGTATTGTATATCTTTTTAATGAAGAAAAAATATTAGTTATAGTAGGACTTGCAGATGAAATTAAGCCTAGTGCAATAACTATGATAAAAAGATTAAATGAAGAAGGAAAAAAGATTATAATGCTAACAGGAGATAATAAAATTTCAGCAGAGGCAATAGCTAAAAAAATGGGTATAAATGAAGTTATAAGCAATGTTACTCCAAAAGAAAAATTAGAAAAAATAAAGCAATTAAATACAAATAAGAATTGTGCTATGGTTGGTGATGGAATAAATGATAGTCCAGCATTAAAAACTGCATCAATAGGAATTAGTGTATCAGGAGGTACCGATATAAGCGCAGATTCTGCTGATATAATTTTGTTAAATGATGATATGAATAAAATATATGATCTATTTGAAACAGGGAAAAATACAATTAAAATAATAAAGCAAAACTTGTTTTGGGCTTTAATTTATAATATATGCATGATACCACTTGCAACAGGACTTTTTCCAGTATCGGTTAACCCTATGATTGCTAGTATAGCTATGACTTCAAGTAGTTTAACAGTTGTGATTAATAGTTTAAGATTAATGAAATAAATTAAAAATTTTAATTTTGAAATAATTAATGCTGAATTTTTGAGATTAATAAAATTGCAAAAGTGCTAGTTATAATACAACCCCTATGCGAATACAATTAAGCAAAAGTATTCAATATGGGGGTTTATATGAAAGGCGAATTTGTTGAAAAACGTGCTATAACATTGGCACAGTATATAATAGAAACAAAAGATACGGTTAGAGGGGCAGCAAAAAAATTTGGCGTAAGTAAATCTACGGTACACAAAGATGTTACTGAAAGACTTGTGGCTATAAGTCCAAGTCTTGCTAGTGAAGTTAGAAAAGTTTTGGATGAAAATAAAGCTGAAAGACATTTACGAGGAGGGATGGCAACAAGGATAAAATATTTAAAATTACGTGAAGAAGAAAATATAGATTAGTTACAAGAAATCAAAAATTATATGTAGATTACCACTTGTAAAATCTAAAAAAGTGTTATATAATATTACACTAGGTTGAACGAGAAAAATAAGAATAAATGGAGGGCATTAACAAGTGGTAATTGATAGTAACATAATGGATGAACTAAGGATGTCTTCAGATATAAATAGAATAGAAAAAGCTAAAAAAATAGTAGATGGAAATAATGTTGAAGTTAGCAAAGTAACTTATGATAATAAAGATAATTTTTCAATACATGCAATAGTAAATGGAATTCATGGTGATTATGAAACTTATATATCAGCTAAAAATGGCGAACTTGATGATGTAAGATGTACATGCCCTGATTATGAATCTACATATGGTACATGCAAACATATATTAGCTACTGCTATATATTTTGACAAT
This sequence comes from Bacillota bacterium, assembly GCA_052036095.1. Taxonomy (GTDB): domain Bacteria; phylum Bacillota; class Clostridia; order TANB77; family CAG-508; genus CAG-793. The sequence goes on along the minus strand of JBPOHA010000089.1, from coordinate 4,053 downwards.
AATCCAATGCATGCAAAATTATTTTCTGAAAATAACACTGCAAATCAAAAAAACTCAAAAGATGATAATGAAAAATATAGAATTTATAGACAAATGATTACTTCATTTTATGAAGATGAACAGAAAAAAGAAAAGGCAATAATTACGTTAGGAGATAAAGTTAAATTAGAGCCTCAGATTATTTTCAATCAAAGTTCTAAAGAAATAAAAGTTGAGTTTAAAATTGGAAATAAGCAAATGTATAAAATTAGAAATTTAGTAGAATTTTATGACAGAATGCAAACTCAAGAAAATTATAAGTATGGATTAAAACTAGAATTTATTCATACAAGACAAGCATTTGAAGATGATAGTTTACCTATGCTTGATTTCTTATTAAAATATGCTGAGATTATAAAATACGCTAATGAAAGTGCTAATAGATATTATTTAAATATGATAAATAATACGTATATATTGCTTTCAAATTCTGGAATTGATGATTTATTTGAAACATTAAAAGGAAAAGAAGCTCCTTTTGAAACTGAATATTCCACAGAAAGTATACAATTTGTGAATAATGAACCAGAAATAAATTTTGAACTACAAGAAAAAAGTGCTTCTGAATTTATATTAACTACTAAAGAGGATATTTTTGAGTATCAAGTAATTAAGGGAAAAAAATACATTTATTTTTTAAGAAAAAATAAATTTTATAGATGCTCATATAAATTTGATAATACTGTATTAAAACTTTTAAATATTTTTAGAATAAATTTTGCTAAGGAAATTGTATTTAATAAAAATGAATTTGCTGATTTTTATTCATTGGTAATACCTAAAATCAAAGATAATATTAGCATGCAAAAGGTAGATAAACAGGAGATAGATAATTTAAAACCTAAAGAGTTAAAAGTTAAAGTTTTTCTTGATTATAATAAAAGCAATTTCATAACTGCTGATGTAAAATTCAGCTATAGTGAAATTGAATTTAGCCCTTTTGAAGAAGTGGATAAATCAATTCCCAGAAATGCAATAGAAGAATCTAAAGCATTAGATATGTTTAAAAATTCGGGATTTGTATTAGATACTAAAAATAATAAATTGATGCTTGTAAATGATGATAAGATATATGATTTTCTAAAGGGTGGAATTGAAGGGTATATATCAAAATTTGAAGTTCTTGCTACTGAAGAATTTAAAGCAAAACAAATAAGTAGTCCTAAGATTAATTCAATAGGAGTAAAAATTGAAAATAATCTTTTGAATATTGATTTATCAAATATTGATTTTGATAAAGCCGAAATTAATGAAATAATGAAAAAGTATAAACTGAAAAAGAAGTTTCATAGATTAAAGAATGGTGACTTTATTGACTTGGAAGAAAATGATACTTTAGATATACTAGAAAAACTTTCAGATGGGACTAATACAAATTATGAAGAATTAATAAGTGGAGAATTAAAATTACCGATATATAGAAGTCTATATTTAGATAAGATATTAAAACAAAGTGATGTTGTTTTAAAACAGAGTGAAAACTATAAAAATTTAATAGATGATGTATATAGCAGACAAATATCTGATAAATTTCCACTACCAGAAAATCTTAAAGCTAATTTAAGGGAGTATCAACAGGTAGGTTATGACTGGTTAAAAACTCTTGATGAATATGGACTAGGTGGAATTTTAGCAGATGATATGGGACTTGGAAAAACTGTTCAAGTTCTTACTGTAATATTGTCATACGTAGAAAGTATTAAGAAAAGAATTGAAGAAAATAGTAATAAAATAGAAAATGATAAAATAAAAAATCAAATAGAAATATCAAGTATTGAAAAAAATGTAAAAGATCAAATAGATAATAGAAAAAATGAAATATATGATACTAATTTATCTCTAAGGACAACATTAGTAGTATGTCCAAGTTCACTATCACTTAACTGGAAAGAAGAAGCAGAAAAATTCACTCCAAATTTAAAAACTGTTGTAATATCAGGAACTTCAGAAGAAAGAGAAAATATTATAAAAAATGTTAACAATTATAATATTGCAATAACTTCCTATGACCTTTTAAAAAGAGACCTTGAAACTTATAAAAAATATGATTATCAATTTAGATATATTATTGCAGATGAAGCTCAATATATTAAAAATAATAATACAAAGAATGCAAGGGCAATTAAGGAGATTAAAGCTGATACAAGATATGCATTAACAGGAACTCCAATTGAAAATTCATTATCTGAATTATGGTCTATATTTGATTTTATTATGCCAGGATATTTATTTAATTATAATAAATTTAAGATAAATTATGAAACGCCAATAGCAAAAGAAGAAGATAATAATGCTATGGCAAAATTAAAAGGTATGATAGAACCATTCGTATTAAGAAGAATAAAGGAAAAAGTTTTAACAGAATTACCTGATAAAACTATAACTGTGCTTAATAATGAAATGGATGAAGAACAATTACAATTATATTTATCATATCTAAAATCTGCAAAAAAAGAAGCTAAAGAAGAAATTGAAGAAAATGGTATAGCAAATAGCCAAATAAAAATACTTGCATTATTGATGAGATTAAGACAAATTTGTTGCCATCCTGGTTTATTTCTAGAAAATTATAATGGAGAAAGTAGCAAATTAAATCAATGCACAGAGATAATAAATGATGCAGTTCAAGGTGGACACAAAATATTATTATTTTCAGGATATTCTTCAATGTTTTGGTATATAGAAAAAGAACTTGACAAATTAGGAATAAAGTATTTAAAATTAACTGGGCAGACAAAAGTAGATAGTAGAATGGATTTAGTAAATAGATTTAATAATGATGATGAGATTAAAGTATTTTTGATTTCATTGAAAGCAGGAGGAACAGGGCTAAATCTAATTGGAGCAGATATGGTAATTCATTATGATCCATGGTGGAATTTATCTGCTGAAAATCAGGCAACAGACAGAACATATAGAATTGGACAAAAAAGAAATGTACAAGTTTATAAATTAATAACCAAAAATTCTATAGAAGAAAAAATTTATCATTTACAAGAAAGAAAAGCAAAACTTGCAAATGATATGCTCTCTACAAAAGAAACATTTATAAGCAAGCTCTCTAAAGATGAAATTATGAATTTATTTGAATGAAAATTTTATGAATTTTTTTATCAAAGTGCTAAATAAAAGTATTTGATGATTACTTATGACAAAAAAATAATACTAATCAAAGAAATAATAGAAATAATTTTATAAAAAGAGGAGATTAGCTAATATGAGTGAAAGACATGGAAGTGAAGCTTGTAATGATAAAAGACATGAAAGTGAAGATTACAATGACGAATTACATGAAAAAGCCATAAGAGACAAAATTAGAAGATTGGAATTAGAATTAAAAGAAAATATGGATTCGACAAGCAAATTAAATCTTAATTCAAAAATATATGATGAATATGAAAATCTTTATTATTCTGATTTTAGCACACAAGAAGATATTGATAATATGAAAAAATATAAAGCAGAGATGCAAGAATTAACAAGTAAAGTGAAAGAAGATAAGAACTTAGAAGAAAGCAAGAAAAAATGTAATGATGGCATAATTAAAAATGCTATTAGTCTAAATAGTAATATTGAAACAAATGCTTATGATGGTTGGTCAATTGAAGATATAATAGCATGGAAGAAAATGTTAGCTACTTTGCCAAAAAAAGAAAAAAGTAATGAAAAAGATAAAGACGATAAAGACGATAATGAAAGATAAAAAAGTAATTATAATGCTATAAAAAAATTCAAATAAAAAAAATAAATTTAAAAGGAATAATTGTTATGAATCAAGAAAATGAAAATAACACTATAATAGTAATAGGAGGTGGCCTCGCAGGATGCGAAGCCGCTTATCAAATAGCTAAAAGAGGAGTTAATGTTAAGTTATATGAAATGAAACCTGAAAAATTTTCATCAGCACATTCAAATAAAAATTTAGCTGAAATTGTATGTAGTAATTCATTTAAGTCAAATTTATTAACAAATGCTTGTGGACTTTTAAAAGAAGAACTAAGAAGAATGGATTCA
>JBPOHA010000084.1:0-30084 GCA_052036095.1 Bacillota bacterium | reverse complement strand
TTGTGGATTCTATTTTATTTATACTTTTTATTTCTTTTGTCTTTCCCTCTGTTTCATCCATACTATCCCCAGTTGTATATGTAACATCAGCAAATCCATAGCCTTGGATATCATATCCCATATTTTGTATATATTGTGCCAAATTTATCATATCTTCTTGATTTACACTTGCTGTTATACTATCCCCAGTCCAAAATCCATTAAAGTCAGCCCAAATTGATTGACAAAATTTTTGAATTTTTCCTAATATCATACTTGGCATAACTGCAAAAAAGCCAATCAATCCAATTACTATAATAATTATTAATATAACAATTAATACTATTATAATAACTGGTAAAGCAGCAGCAATAGCAGACATTAATTTAGGATCCTTTGCTGCTTTTTCTGCTAATTTTTTTGCTGCTTTTTCTGCTTCTTGTTTTCCCTTTTCAGCACCAGCTTTTGCTACGTTCTTGCCATTTTTCTCTGTTTCATTTAGGTTATTTAATTCTTCTTCTTCATTATCCGTTGCTATCTTGTTCACCTCTTAACTTGTTATACTTATTATTATAAATAATATATTTACTAATTTTGCCTTCTTCATTTATGCCATCTCTTTGAACTTTCATGAGTTAACATTTAGAAATCATGAATTACTATTTAGAAATTTATTATAAATTAATCGTATGTTGATGTATTTTCTTCATATGATGTATCATCTTTTTTATCTGTTGAGTTAGCATTTTCACTTGACGTATTAGTATTTTCACTTGACGTATTAGCATTTTCACTTGACGTATTAGTATTTTCACTTGACGTATTAGTATTTTCACTTGACGTATTAGTATTCGCACTTGACGTTCTAGCTTTTGTATGGATAGTTGATGCTCCTTTTTTTGTCTTTCTATAAAAATGCCTTATAGCTTTTTCAGGTTTACTGAATTCTGAGATTTTTCCATTTTGTATAGATTCTAACTTTGATTTAAGTTCATCTTCCATATCATCATCACTTACACCATTTCTTTTAAGATCTGCTACTTCATCCATTATTGAACTATAATATTTCATCTGCTCTCTGTTGTTTTGATCTGGTTCCTTTGTCCCATTGAACATATTCATTCCATCTTGTATAGCTTGCTCTGAAGAAGTGCTACTTGCATAATTATTAAATTCTTTTGCTAACTTTTTTTCATTAGACCTTTTTTCTACTTTACTACTTGCTTTTTTTCCTAATGAAATCCCTGCATTTAATCCAGCATATACACCCTTTAAATCACCAGTTGCAGCTCCAAAACCTATTCCTGCCATAGCTAGTCCTGTCCTTATATTAGCTTTAAGTAATCCTTTTCCGAAACTTCCTAACTTACTCATTAACGTTCCACCATTATTTGTTGTGCTTTCTTCATTATTTGCTGCACTTGTACCATTCTTAGTTGCACTTGTACCATTCTTAGTTGCACTTGCACCATTGTTAGCTGCAATTGCACCATTGTTGGCTACACTTACACCATTGTTGGCTACACTTACACCATTATTGGCTGCACTTGCACCATTCTTAGTTGCACTTGTACCATTATTGGCTGTACTTCCTGCATTAGAATTTTTAGAATTGCTATTACTTGTAAACTTATTTTTTGATTTTCCCCCACTTGCTGCTTTAGCTCCACTCGATGCTTTGCTGAATAACGTCCCCATAAAAGCAGTTTGAGCAATAGCTGATCCCATGCTTTGTGATTCAAAATGAAATATATGTTTAACAATATCTTCTGATTTTAATACAAATGCTAAAATTACTATTCCAACTATTGCATTAAATAACCCTCCTTCTGCCATTACATCAGTAGCAACTGTTCCTAAGGCTAAATAACTTACACAATGAAAAGGTTGAATTAATATATTATATGTAAATTCCTTTAACCAAGTATCTAATGCTTGAGACTTTCCATCTTTCATTTTATCAATTGCATACGTAATTGTTACAAGTGGAGATATTATTATTAAAAATGCAATAGTGACCATACGTTTAATATATATCATAAGGAATATTAATGTAAGAACTGACACTAGTGCATACCCTATTGCATTTGCCGCTCCTTCTGTAAAAGGAACTAGTTCATATCCATTATTTCTTAATTCTTCTGTTACATTAAATAATTTTGTATCTCCTGTACCAGAATTAGTAAGAGCCTTGCTTAAAGTCATTACTAATGCATCATTTATTCCTATTATAAAAATCATAATATACTGTAATACAAATAAAAGTGCTAAACTTGTTAGCCAATCTATTAACATTTTCTTATATTTTGCTTGATCGTCTGCTACTGTTGATATTGCCATTTTTATTCCAACATATACTGCTATAATAACTAAACCTACAATTGCAATATTTCTTAATGAAGTATACCAAATTGCAATATTAGATGCTATTATCTGGCTTGTCCCTGTAATTGACGAAGAAAAGAAATTTATATTTGTTATATCTACTTTACCAAATATTACATCTTCAATTGAACACGTAAGTCCAGTACCATTTGTAGCCAAACCTAAAATAATATTAATGGCATCTCCTAATAATAATGGAAACAGTCTTGAAGGATATAATAATATTCCAGCAACTCCATCAACGAAACTTCCAATACCATCAGTAAAACTCTCAATTATTGACCCATATGACTTCACTGAAAATGTTATAGTTAGTACAATTAATATAAGAATTATCGTAATAATCTTTGTTTTCTTCTTCATTATCTCTCTCCTAATTATTATTATTTATACCTGTTGCTTGGTACTTGTTCATTAATATATTTATTCTCATTTAAAATTTTATTGCCCGTCTCATTTTGACATTTATCACTTATATTTTTCATCTCATTTATGCCTATTGCAATTTGTTTGTATTTATTATCAGAAATTACTTCTGATACTATTTTATCACTTATTTGTTCTGAAATAAAGTTATTTCTTAAATTTTTCTCTTTAATATTTTGCTTTTTCAAATCATTTAGTATACCTTGTGATATTCTCATGACTTCATTTTTCTTTTCTTCACCATATTTTTTCTCAATATTTGAATCATTAACTATCGTTTCCATTATCCCGTTCATTGCATCAAAATCTATTGTATCTGTTTCATGCTCTTTTATGTATGACTCAATCTTTACTTTCACAATATAGCTATTTATGTTTAAACTGCTTACTTTTAATGCTTCTTCTTTTGCTTTTTTCATTTCATCTTCATCATCGAATTCTTTAAATTTTTCGTCTACTTTATCCATTAAAATGTTTTCTTCATTTACATAGTCTATTACTTTGTCTATTTTTTTATATTCCTTCTTACTTTTTTTATGATTTTCAGCTCTATTATCCGTAAACTTTCTCATTGTTCCATAAGTACCAGCAGTAGCAACTTGAAAAATTAAATCTTTTCCTTTAAACTTTCTATTTCTATTTCGTTTTGATAATTTATATTTTGATATTGAATTTTTTCCAGTTTCAAATAATGCCATTCCTACAGAAGTATTATCATAGGCAAACATTACTGGTACTGCAATAATCATCTCAGCAGTTCCTACTGTAACATCTTTTATAAATTTCACATTACTAGTAAAAGACTTTGTGTACATTTTTCTAAACTTATTTAACGTTTTCTTTGCAGCCTCACCTTTAGTGCCTTTCTTTCTTGCGTTAATTCTTAGATTTGATATTTTAATAATTTTATTGGCCAATTCTGGTTTTTTTATAGATAATTTATCTGCAATCTTTTGTCCAACATTTTTATCAAATGCATTCATTACTATATTTTTCTCTTCAACTATTTTGCCTTTTACTTTCTTTCCAACATTAGTTTTATTCATTATAGTTTTGCCTACTCCTATTGGTACTCCTACTATTCTCTTTGTTACACCTCCTGCTACTTTAAATGGAATAGCTGCTTCTTTTGCTAAAGTAAATGGTTTAAATATTTTTCCACTGTCTTCAAATTCAGTAGCACCTCTTCCAATTTCCGAACCACCATTAAATTTAAATACTTGTGTAAATAATTTGCTTGATTTAAACATAGATTTCATTAATACTAAAGCTATTATAAATCCCCAAACGCTCTGTACAGCTAAATCTGCAGAGATTGATACAAGAGCTGTATATATTAGTGCGTGTACCGATTGCATAAAAACATTTATACTAAAATCATATACCCACTTATTAAATGATTGTCCACCTTTCTTTTTTAATGATTCTATAGCATATTTAATTGTAACGAACGGTGCAATTACTATTAATATCATTACTGTAAAATATCTCTTAAAATAAACAATAAGAAATCTTATAAAAAAGATTACTAATATTGCATACATAATAGTTCCTGGAATACCTACACTAAATCTTACATCATATGCTCTAGCCTTTATCGTGTCATACAATTTTCCTAAGTTTTGGTTAGTCTTTTCCATTAGTGATACAAAAATTTGATTTGCATTTAATATAATAATCATCAAATAATGCATTAATAGTAAAATCATTAGGCTCTTTACCCAACTAAAAATCAGCTCCTTATATTTTGCTTTATCTGAAGCAATTGTTGAAATTGCCATTCGTATTCCTGAATATATCAATATTATAGTTAATGCAATTATTGCTATATTTCTAAAAGTTATATACCATACAGAAACAATTTTTCTAATTTCTCCAGTAATACTATTATCACTAACTTTTTGTCCTCCTAATGTTTCAGAAAATATATTCACATCAAGTATTGGTATTTTGTTATAAATTATATCTTCTATTGTATAGTTTTTCATTTTTCCATTTGTTTCAGTAAGTTCTTGTTCAGCTTCTCCAGCATTTGCAATTGCTTTTACTTCAGTTGATAAAATTAGCATTATAAAAAAAATGCATATACTAATAACCATTAATATTCTTTTTAATTTTTGCCTTTTTTGTTGCATATTTTATCCTCTTTAAGTAATTTTAGATTTTTAATTTTGGTTATATCTATAAACCTATTTCTATTTAATCGCTAAACTAAATATTTGATTACGCAATTAGAATTCTCCTTGGCAAACATTATATAGAAGATAGTTTACTGAAACTTGTATTATATTCATCCAACCTATAATAGATGCCTTTATTATTCCAAATATCAAGCCCATTAATAAATCAATGAATTGGGCAAATAAAGAAAATATATTCTTTACTACTTTAGTAGTTCCTTTATATGACATGGTTTTTGGAATTCCAGAAAGTTTGAAGTCTAAATCATCAAGATTTATAGAATTTGATGATGCACTACTTTGACTATTGCTATTTTGACTTGATGAAGAGGTATTAGTAACCCCATCTATCTTGGTATAACCTTTTGCTACTTTTACTGCTTCTTCTTTAAATCTTACAATAATCGTTGCCACATCAACATCTGCTTCTCCTATATGTAATCCGCAACCACTATCATGTGACATCCATAAGTTCTGATTATCACCAATAAAAATTGCTATATCATTAGAGTATACTATAATATCACCAGGCTTTATTTCGCTTGCATCTTCTTTTTCAAAATAATCTGTATCTTTAATTCCTTGCTGTGGAGTAACATACATTCCTTCACTCGCTGTATAGTTACTAGGTATTCCCAATCCATAATATATCGCAAATTGAACCCACCCTACGCAATCAAATATATATTGTCCATTAGAATTTAATTTTCCTCCACAATCAAAACTAGCTTGTCTTTGATTATATACATCTGATGCAGGATAGTGACATATTAATTTAAAATTACCTGTTGAATCTTTATATCCTTGCTTTACTTGAGTAGAAGAATAATACCCATATTGATCATTAAACGATTTTGCCCAATTAACTAAATTATTGCGCAAGTCATCCACGCTATTATATGAAGAACTAGTTTCAGCATTGACTTCAGAATTAATATTAATTGGCATATTCAAATTTGCACTCTGAAGTAATATGATATTTAAAATTATTAAATTAACTAATACTTTCTTCCCTATTCTCTTAAATCTTAACATTAAAATCTCCAATATTTATTAATATTTTTTGACAATTATAAATTTAATAATATCTTTAAACAATTACAATATTATTATATTATCTCTAATAAACTATTTTATTTCAATTGAAGTATTATCATAATATACTGTATTATTTTCAACTTTTGTAATTTTAAATTCTTCGTTGGTCCCAGCAATAATTTTAGCACTTTTTAATGATATTGCATCATATATATATATTCCTTCATTCGCTATTCCGTAAATAAATATGTTATCATTGAATGAATATATTCCTGTAAAATCTGAAAGATTAAGTTCCGAATCTATATTATCTTTTCCAATTGAATAAAAATCTATATTATTATTCTCGTCACATAATACTACGTAACTATTAGTCTTTAATAAAAAATTACCAACATTTGGCTTTCTATTTTCTATATCTTGTGTTACTCTTCTTTCTTCTGTTTTTTCTATTAAGTCTTTATCTAATTGAGTTGATACATTCGTAGGGATATTATTTTTTTCTATATCGTCTATCGTTATTGTATCAGTTACTTTTCCTTTATAATTACTATATAAGATTAATCCATTTCCTTTTGCTACTCCAAATTTAACTTCAAATCCTAAATTTGAATACTTAATATACGTATAATTTGTATCTCTATAAATTTCATCATAGTCTGAGTATAAGTCAGTCAACTTGTCTATAAATGTAGAATAATCACCTGACGTTTCTAAAGTATTAAATAAATTGGCAAAGTTATTATTTTTTTCTTCATTTAATGTATCATTTCTATAAATTGAAATTTCTCCATCAATAAAAAATATATAAAATTTATCAGTTTTATAGCCTATTAAATTTAAGCTACTCTCTTTAAAATTTGGCACACCTAAAAGATTTTCTATATCAGTATTGTCCATTCCTGTCTTTATTCCACCAATTATCTGATTCTTATATTTTTTTGTAAAAATTATATTAAATATTTTAGTTCCTATTGTCTTAATTTTATATCCTTCATCATAGTATATATCATAATTTTTTACGCTATTATCTATACTTCCTAATTGTGCATTTCTACGTATCCAATTCACATTTATTATTGACTGTAACTCATTAGAAATAGTATCATTTATTGAAGTTTGTTTTAATGTCTTTGAACTTTGATATTTTAATAGCATAGTTTTAAAATAATTTGTGTCATCATTAATTATGTAAGTTGTACTTGAAGTATCTGAATTATAAATTATTCTTATAATTATTTCATTACTTTCATCAATTATCCTAATATTCTTATCTCCATTTTTAGTTTGTATTGCACTAATTACTTCTTCATAAAAATCTTGATTGCTAGTTCCAATATCGCTAATTGGGGCTATTTTAAATTTTATATAAATATCATCTGTATAGTTTGCTTCCGTAGATTTTTCTTTTTTAATATAGGTACATCCAAAATATTCTACTAATTCTTCAACATTTATAAAATCATCTATATTTTTTTTATTTTCCATCTTTTTCTTTGTATAAGCATATAGTCCTATTAAAACCAAAATTAAGAAAATAACTATCAATACAATAACTTTATTTTTGTTATTTTTCTTTTTATTATTGTATTGTTGCTTCATAATTTTCTCCTTCCATGTTATTACTAATAAAAAACTACACTCTATATATGTAAAAATGGTATTTTCGTATCTTTTAATCCCTTTCCTTTTCCTCCTATGTTTAGTGCCTTTTTAACAATTTGTTCTCCATGGCTTAATAATGCCAAAAATATTAATCCTATAAGGGGAGCTTTACCAATAATTTCCCCTGCTGAATATATAAATATAGTATATAATAATAATTGAATTGGTTGTTTGAAAATTTCACTCACCATATCTTTAAACCAGGTTATAAAACCTTGGGCCTTATTATCTTTTAATTTATCTATTGAATATGTCATACATACAAGTGGAGCAATCATTACATAAAAGCATATTTTTATCATTCTTGAAAAATATATTATAAAAAATTTTATTTCATAAAATACAAAACCATAATACATTATTAAATAAAATATTTTTCCATTTGCATTAGATTGGCTTGCTATGTTTGAAAATACATTATTAACAATTTTGCTCTCTATTCCCTTAACTCCTTCATTTTGCATTGCCTTTGCAATTAGTTGTACAAAGATATTAGAAATATTAATTAAAAACATTGCTATATATTGCATCAACCATATTAAAACAAATCCTGCTAACCAATTAATAAACATCTTCTTATACTTTGCTTTGTCAGTTGAAAGCACTGCTAATGGCATTCTTATTCCTATATATATCAATATAATAGTTGTTCCAACTATTGCGATGTTTCTTAAGCTAACATACCAAATTGCAATATTTTCTCTAATTTTTTTTAATGAATCTTTATGCACTCCAGATGTATTCGTATTGAATACATTTATGTCAAAGATGTCATAATTACCTGATAACAAATCCTGAATTGTAAAAACATTTTTTTCATTTCCACTAGCGACTCCAGACATTATTAATGAACATATTTTAGGGAATAGCATAAATATTGATGCTGTAATAGTGCCTACCATATCAAATGATGTTGATGTTTCCTTTACACTGTCATTCTGTTTTTTGCCTTCAGAGTCTGAACTTACTGTACCATTATCGAATAAACTTTTGATATCTTCTTTTGAAGTTCCCTTTGAAATATCATCAAGAGTTTCATCATCTGATGATGAGCTACTTGTAGTATGTGAAGCTGTTATTTCAGCGGCTTGCGTATCAGATAGTCCAGCAGCTTGTGAAGGTGATGGTGTTGGGTTTGGTGTTGGTTGTTCAGATGCTCTAACCTCATTTTTTATGCCAAACATAATTATAAAATTAAATGTTAAAATAAATAATAATAATAATGATAATATTTTGCTTTGTATATTTTTCATTTTAGCTCCTTCATTTTATAATTTCTAGTCGTTTAACATCTTTAATAATTGTTGATTTTACATTTAATCTTTTTTTGTGCTTTAATCGTCTATGACTTTCTTATGCCTATTTTCTATATTTTAAATATTTTTCATACGTTGCCTATCAAATATTTATTGTTCTAATATTTATTACATATTTATATTAAAATATTATCATAAACCTTATTAAAATTCAAATTAGCACATTTTAATATTCTTTTAAATTTGCTTGCTCTTTTAATTTGTTAACATTCGTTTCAATAAATTCAAATTCTTTTTTAGTAGGTTTAATTTCAATTATAGCTGTTTGTTCCCCAACTTTGAATAGTCCTTGTCCCCTTGAGCATGTAGTTAAGAAATTTGATTCTCCATCACTTAATTTAAATACCTCTTTAATATATTGTATTTCAGACTTATCTTGTGCTAAAAATAGCTTAGTATCTGATGACGTTAAAACCGCTTGAACCTCTGACTTTTCATAAAAATCTTGAAATCTCTGTGAAACAACTGCTAATGATACATTCCTTTTTCTGGCACGTCTAGCCATTTTATTTAAAAAGTCAACTGCCTCTGGAAAAGGAAGTAACATCCATGCTTCATCAACAAGCACTCTTTTTTTGCTTGCTTTAGCTTTATCCTCACTATTTTTCTTAACATACTTTTCCCAAATCCATGATAATAGTATTTGTTGAGCAAGTGGTCTTGCAAAGCGTTCCTCTAACTCTGATATGTCTAGATTAATAAATTGTGTTCCATCTAATAAATCAAATGTTGATTGTCCATCAAAATATGACATAGGCCCATTTAATTCTCTTACATACTGTTTCATAACTTTTACCAAATAACTATAATGGAATCTATAATCTGGATTTTGATTTGCATTTGCATTATTTATTATTCTTCTAAACCAACTTCCTATTGTAGGCATTGGCTTCCTCTTTTTACCTAAAAATTCATTTTGTGAAATTCCACTTTGATCTGTCAGATATAAGCTATTAACATTATTATTTATTCCCAATGCAGCATATTCTTCAGCTGCTGCTTCAGAAATAATTTGTTTTGTAACTTCGTTAACTTCTGTTGATCTTGTACTTCCTTTTGCCATTGTTAATAAGATTTGAGTAACATCTTCTATTTTATTTTCAACATTAAGTACAGCTCTTTCTTTTCCTGTTATTTCGTCTTTTGATATTTCTGACTCAATATCAAATGGATTAATTATTGTATTAGAATTTGGTGATATTTTTACATTAAAACCACCTAGTGCTTCTGCAACAACACCATATTCACCTTCGGCATCAAGTGCTAAGGTTTCAATTCCCATTAATACAGCAGATCTTGCAATTAATGTTTTTATTGTAACGCCTTTACCAGCACCAGACTTTCCAAAAATAACCATATTATAATTGCTTAGTGTTGGGCTAAAATTATCATATAATATTGGTAGCCCTGTTTGCCTATTAAATCCTAAAGGAATTCCATTTTCATGTCCTACATCTGCATTGATAAATGGAAATACTGTGGCCATTGATCTACGATCAAAAGTATGCTTTTGTGCTAATTTGTTTTCACCAAAAGGTAAATTTGACTTAAAAGCATCTTCTTGTATTGCCCAAGCATTCTTCATACCAACTAATGTTTTTGACATTTCAGAAGATAAAAGTTCTGTTTGTCTTTCAAGCTCATCCATGTTATAGGCAAATAATGTACAGATTATCGATGATTCAAATAATTTATCAAGACCACTAGCAATTGCATCTCTTAATTCCTCTGCTTCTTGTCTCTTTTGTGCTAATGAACTTTCACGGTTAATATTTCCTCTATCAGCTTCTACTATTCTTTCAGACTCAAGCTCATTTATCGTTTTATTTAATTCATTTTGTGATTTTGCTTCACTAATTGGATTAATAAATACTGAAACATTTATATCACCGAAATTGTACATTCCTCTTAAAAATTCTGGGAAAGTACATTTTCTTGGTAATGTAGAAACAATCATAGTCCTAGCAAATTTACTATTATTTGCAACTATTTCTAAATGATTAGTACTTGTTGCATCTATACCAGAAGGTGCTATTATGTCTTTGATGTCTTTAATATTTTTTTCAATTGTCCCCCTTGTATCAACTTCATTATTTTGAAATTGGCTTACTGATTCTTTATCACTTTTCATTATAGATTATCCCTCCTCTTTGGTTATATATTTTTTCTAATTATTCTTCTACTTAGATTTTGTTCATTTTTTTCCTCATTGTCTATATTTGCATTACTAATTTGTTTAAGAGCTTCTTCATATAATGGCTTGCTTAATTCTTCTTTATATTCGTCGACCATTTCTGCCGCTCTTTGCTTTATTGCTTGAGCTTTCTTTTGTCTTTCTTGTCTTATCTTCTCGTCTGCTTCAATAATGCTCTTAGACGCAACTTTTGTAGCTTCATCTTCTATTTGTTGCTTTATTCTCATTTCTTTTTCTTCTAATACATCTCTTGCTGTTGAATATAATCTATCATATTGTGAATTTAGAGCATCTTTTAGTGTATAAATTTCAGCTTGATCTCTATTATATGCTACGTATAATAATTCTGCTAATTCTTCAGAATTTAATACAGTCGCACTAACTTCTGCTGATGCTAAAGCTCTAATTAAAGTTTGTGCTCTTGTATATAATTCAGAAAATACTATATCATTTATTTCCTCTTTTGAATATTTTGATGTATCACCTATTTCACTAGTATAATAAGTAATTATTAAATACATATTCTGCTGAAGCATATTTTTGCTTTCATTTATTTTTGCAGTATACTCTTCTATTGATTCTCCATATTCAGCTATATTTTGTTTTCTCTTTCTATCAAAAGCCAACTTGATTGCCAATTCTTCATTTCCCTTAGCCCTAGCAAGATTTATCTGTGCGTCTAATTTTGAAGTTTGTTCAAGTAAATCATTCGTACGTTTTTTGTAATCCTCTAAAATAGCACTCAAATCAAGTTTTCTAGTTTGTATATATAACTGTATTGGAAATCTCAAAGTATTCAAGAATTCTATAAATCCACTTTCAACAGCATCTCTTTCGTCTTCTGAAAGTAAATCATAATTAATTCCTTTACAATTAAGTATCATTACATATTGAGTATTGTTTTTTCTAACAATCATATTATCAGTAATAGAATCGAATTCCATAAATTTATATATAGAATCAATTTCTTTTCCATCCCTAGTTATTAAATTTATTGCAGTATTTTTTACATTTTCATTAATTAAAATATTTTTATTTTCTTTTTTATTTCTCATCTTTAATATTATAATTACTGCAACCATTGCAAGCATAAATATTGCAAAAATAATTATAATTAATAATATATTTAACATTTGAACTGTATTCATTATTTATTATCCTCCTTCGTATTGTCTTGAGTATTATTTAACCCAGTGATATTGTTTAATCCATTTAAATTAAATAAGTCTAACTTTGAAGATATCTTTGAGTTATAATTAGGTTCTTTTCTCGGGATTCCATAAGAATATATTTTTTTATTTCTTTTAAATGCTATATATTTTGCTATAATTTGGTCTAATGAATCTCCCCCTACATTTTTAGCAAGTTTTGATGAATTCTCACTTGGAACTTTAATTGTGGCTACTGCGTAGCCTATTAATGCAAAAATTATAAGTAATATAATTCCTATAATTTTTATCCCTATCAAAGAAAAGATACTGTAAAATATCAAGCCTATTAAAGTACCTATTGCAGTATAGATAAGTGATTTAGTAGTAAATATATATAATATTCTACTTTCACCTTTTAGCTTATTACTTGGAATATAATAACTTCCCATAAAAAATGTCTCCTTTGTTTTATTACTTTATTATCCAGCTATTGAATTAGCTATATTTGCAACTAATGTTGCTATTGCTACTGCACCATATACTAATACAATTGCTATAATGTACCAAATCAACTTTTCTTTTAAGTTAGCTTTCTCATTTGCACCAGAAATCATATATTTTACACCTAATACTAATCCAACTACTACAAGCACTCCTGAAGCAATTATTACTAAAATTTTTCCTATTGGTAATAATGTTGAAATTGCTTCGCTCGTAGTTATAGCTGGGCTTGCGCCTACAAAAGACTGACCTTGATTTATAATTTCATCTGGATCTAAAGTAGCTGTTCCTGTTGAACTACTTGTAGATGTTCCTGATGCACTACTTGCAGATGCCCCTGTTGAGCTACTTTCAGTTGGTTCATCTACATGTCCTCCTGAATGTGAATGTGAATGTGAAGTTGTTGATGATGCACTACTTGCAGATGCTCTAACCTCATTTACTATACCAAACATTCCTATAATTACTAATGCTATTACTACTATACAAATTTTGCTTTTTGTTTTTTTCATTATCAATCTCCTTAATATATTATTATACATAATAATTCTTCTATATTATATCTTTTTTCTACTTACATTTCAATATTTTTATACAAAATTAATATAAATGTAATATTAGTCTTTGTATTAATTCTTACAATCTTAAAATATAATATTAATTATATTTTTAATTTTTATTTCATATATCAATATTTCTCATTGTAACTGTTTTTTAATATAATCAAAAAAAGATAAGCATTCTCATTGCTCATCTTTTCATATTATTAAATTTTAAAATTTTATGATCCAAATATACCATTTGTAATATTTGCAACTATCGAAATAATAGTTCCAGTTGCAAATAATAATATTGCTCCAATTCCATAGCTTATTAATTCTTTTTTTATTTCAGCTTTGGCTTCTGGTGATGCTTTCATAAACTTATATCCTTTTAACATTAAAACTATTACTGCTGCTGCATAACATATTACTTGTGCTATCCACAATAAATTTCCAACCTTGCTTTGCAATTTTGTTCCATTAGTACTATACATTTCTTCTAATCCGCTTAATCCTAATGAATCTTTTGCTTTTGCTTCTTCCTTTTTTGCTTCTTCCTCTTTTGCTTTATTATCCATTATTTTGTGATATGTTTCAAGTTCAGATGATTCAGTTTCATTTGCTCTAACCTCATTTACTATTCCAAACATTCCTATAATTACTAATGCTATTACTATTATACAGATTTTTCTTTTTGCTTTTTTCATTATCAATCTCCTTAATATATTATTATATACAACATTTTTTATATTATATCTTTTTTTTACTTGTATTTCAATATCTTTACGTAAAATTAATATAAATGTAATATTAAATCAATTAGATTCTTTTTTTTTTAATATTCTCTTTAAATATTTTATATTAGCTTTTTTAATATTTAAACAAAAAAGAAAAAAAGCTTTTTGTAGCTTTTTTCTTTTTTGTATGATAAAACTTTATGTCTTAATTTAATTAGATTATGTAGCTGATTATCCTGCTATTCCAGTAGCTACATTTTGAATAATTCCTATCAATAATCCTGCAGCAAATACCATTACAGCACCTATAACATAAATAATAGCACTTTTCTTAATTTCAGCTTTTCCCTCTGGTGATGCAGTAACAAACTTAATTCCTAACATCATAAGCATAATTACTGCTGCGGCATAGCAGATTAATTGTACTATAAAAATAATCCTACCTGCAACATTTTGAACATCACTGGTTCCACTTGTGAGTTGCACAGCTGATGGTATTGATACTGTATTATCAGCAAATACCATGCTGAAAGCACTTAATATTGTTGCTACAATCAATAAAACACTTATAATTTTTGTTATTTTCTTTGTATTCATTTTGTGAATATCCTCCTTTTTAACTATGTATATATATAAATTATAGAATAATAATTTAATCTTGTCAATCTTTTTTCATTATTTTTTTGTTAAAATCGCTGTTTTTTTAGAGAATTGTTTAATTATATATATAATTTTTATCATTTTAATATGTTCTTACTTTTTTTATTCTAAATCATTAGTTATATATACATCATAATTTTCAAGTTCACTAATTTTTTTCATATTCTCGTTTACATATTTTCTTACTCTATCGGCAAATTGATATATTTCATTTTTAGTTTTTTCTTTATTTTCCATTAAAATTATAGTTTTGCTTAAATTATTAATTCTTCTAATAATTTCATTTTCTCCATTTTTTCCAAAGTTTCCTTTAAGTGGTAAATCTAATAATCCATTATTTGAATCATAATTTTCTGAAAATAGCATTGCATCAATAGAAAATATTACAACATTATTTTCTTTTTTCTTATTTTGTTCTATATATTCATTCACTATTTTTATTTTTTCTTCTGTATATTCATCAATATATGCACCATAATACATATCTTCCAAATTTTCATTATAATTTTTATATTTTTTTAAATTTTCATGTATAAAAATTTCATATCCAAATTCTAATACAAAATATACTATCAATAATGTTATAATGATATTAAAGATTTTTTTAATTCTTTTATCATCAAAAATTTCTTTTAATGATTTTTCTATACAATATACCAATAATATTTCCCACAAAATTATTGCAATCATTGCATGGTATATATTAAATATTGGTATACAAATTATGCTACATCCAATTGAAAATGTAATTAAAGCTTTAATCTTTGAATATTCTTCTTCTTTTAGTTCTTTTCTTTTAGTTTTTATTAGTAAACATGTAAATACTATAGTTAATATCACAAGTATTCCATATTTTATGACTTCTATATCCCAATTGGCATTGCTAGTTCCAAAATCTTTCAAGCTTAATATACACATATTTAAAAAATTATATAAATTGTTTTGTGAAAGTTCATATAAGATAAACATTGTTATTTCGACTAAAGCAATTCCTAAAATCTTTATAATATTAATTAATGATGTTTGTTTATTTTTATTATTCAATAATTCAAATAATATTATGGCTAATATGTATCCTGCTCCCATTTTTTGATATACTAAAAATGATATAGTTGCTAATGTTCCGTGTAGTAGATAGTCATATCTTTTATTATTTCTTAAGCAAATTAATAAACCAATTTCTAATATTATAAATGCTAAGATATTATAATTTGCACCATTGCCTACTAATGACGCTCTTGTCATAATAATTATTATGAACTCTGTAATTATTGAAATCCTTTTACTTATTTTAACTTTTCTTAAAATTATGTATATCATTAAATACATAATTACATTTAATATATAACCGTAAATATTAAAAGTAAGAAAATTAGCTCCAAAAATATTGAATAGCCATTTTCCAATTATAAAAAATAATGGAGTTATAATAATATTGGTTTCCTGATATATTGTTCTTCCAATTGACAATTTATATATGTTTCCAAAATTCCAAAGTTTGTCTGTTTCAAATATATATGTATAAAAACTATCTGCAAAAATTGCTATAGCAATAATTACCATCATTGCTAATATATCATGTTTTTTTATAAATTCTACTATTTTTTTCATTTATTATTCCTCATGTTATATATATATCTTTTTTATGTATTATCTTATTTATATATTATTTTTTCTTTTATATATTATTTTTTCTTTTCACATAGCAGATTATATTTATTAATTGTATTTTATATTTAATTTAAACTTTTATCGCTTGTTTTTTATTATTTTTAGTCTTTACTTTGCATTTACAGATTCTTTATAATATTGTGCAATGAGTTTGTCCAAGTCAGTGCTTATCTGGTATATTACTTCGTAATCTTTATTTTCAATTATGCTTTTGTTCAATTTTTTTCTTAATTCATTAATTTCTTTTTTTTCTAACATTTTTATCACTCCTACTCTTTTTGAAATTAGACAATATTATTTTTATTGCCTAAGCAAAAATTTTATTTGTACAATTATCAAATTTTTACATTATTGAAAAGTTTAAGTACATTTCTTATAATATAAAATACCATTATTTTACAAAGTAGTCAATGATTTTTGCTGATTTTGTCGGATTTTTCGTTGACTTATTTCGACTTTTTTTAAATTTTTTTGAGTTCTATTGCTCTTTACTATTAACAATCGACAAAATGTGATTTTTTTCATCAAACAATTTCTGAGCTATTTCATTTACATATTCAATTGTAATTTCATTAAATTTATCAACATATTCTATGCTATTTATATCTTTTACACTGTCTTGTAAAAACATTCTTCCTATATTTTCGACATCGTTAAAGCTATCGACAAATTCTCCGTATATTCTTTTTTTGCTTCTCTCAAAATCTTCTTTTTCAACTTTATTTTCTTTTAAAGTTTTCCTTATTATTTCATCAATCCTTTTAGGATTTTTTGATTCGCCTGAAATAAGAATGTGTGAATATTCTTTTGAAAATTCATCTTCCATATTTAATTCACTCATTAATAATCCTTCAGAATACATATTTTGATAAGCTTTCGAGCACTTTCCTAATAATGAATTAAATATAATTTCTGTTGCAATTTGTTTTTTAATTTTATCTTCATCTTTTAAATTGTCTTTATATCCTATCATAAAAAGTGGCATATTTACATCCATTTTTATTTCTTTAAAATTATGGTTAATTTCTAATGGCTCTTGTGGATATAATCTTTCTATATTTCCTAATTTTTCTCTTGGAAGTAATCTTTTCTTAACTTCTTCTAATATTTTCTCAGGTTCAAAATCTCCACTTATGCACATTATCATATTAGATGGGTGATAAAAAGTATTATAGCAAGAATATAAAATTTCTTTTGTAATATGACTTATACTCTCTACAGTTCCTGCAATATCTAGCTTTATAGGATTATTTTTATATAAACAATCCATAGCATTAATATATAATTTCCAAAATGGCTCATCATCATACATTCCTATTTCTTGCCCAATAATTCCTCTTTCTTTCTCTACATTCTGATCAGTATAGTATGGATGTTGCACATAATCCATTAGTTCATCTAAGCCTTCATAAAAATTATCAGTAGCACCAAACAAATATGCCGTATGGTCATTAGTAGTATATGCATTAGCATCTAAACCTAGCGCCATCATAGTAAATAAACTGTCTGTTCCATCAGGCTGTTCAAACATCTTATGTTCTAAATAATGAGCTACTCCATCTGGTACAGTTACTTCTTTATTTGTTTTAGGATCTATAAAGTGATTATCAATTGATCCAAATCGTGTTCCCCATATTACATATTTTTTTTCTGTATTTGGTTTTGGAATTATAATTACTTTCATTCCATTTTCTAAATTTTCTATATATACTTTTTCTTTAATAATTTTATTTTCAAAAACTTGCATTCTCTCCTCCAAAATTTTCAGTATTTTACTATTAGATTTTAATTAAATTATCTTTTGGTTCAATACTGTATAAACAATTAAGATTTTTATATTATATTTTTATAATATTCTGTTACAATCTATCAATTCTTAAGTATTATAAATTTTCTAAATTAATAAATATTCATTTAGTTCTTTAAAAAATATATTGTATCAATATTTACATTTTTTGCAACTTCAATTACTTGATTTTTAGTAACTTTTTCTATATTTGAAATATATTCATCTATCTTAGTATTTTCTTTAAATAACTCTTGATCAAAATAATAAGAAACTAAGTCTTCTTGAGATTCTGGTACTAATTTCAATGAGGATATTACTAATTGCTTAGCAGCTTTAAATTCATCATCTGTTATTTTTCCATCTTTAATATCTTGAAGTTGAGATTTTATAATCTTTAATGCCTTATCATAATTAGGAATCTCAATTCCTGTTCTAATAACTATTAAATCTTTTCTTTTAATATATGAAGCACTTGCAGAATATGCTAATCCAGCTTTTTCACGTACATTTTGAAATAATTTTGAATTAGCTCCTCCACCCAATACGGTGCTATATAATATCATTGCATATTTATTATCATTTGTAGGTGCATTAAGTCCAAGTATTAATTTGCCTTGAGTAACATCCATACTTTCTGATAATATTTTAGGTTCTTTTTTATCTTTATGTTTTATTTCATCATCATTCGTTTCAAAATCATAATTTTCAATTTTTTCTATATTTTCAAATTCAGCATCTTTTAAATTTTCTATGTCACCTGCAATATAAAAATCTGTTTTGCAATTTTCTAACATTTTTTTATAATAATCATACAAATTTTGTGCATTTATATTTTTAAAATCTTCTTCATAGCCAAATTTATATATTCCATAAGGTTCTCCTGCAAACATTTCTTCTATGCATCTTCCAACTGCATACGAACTTTTATCATCTTTTCTTGACATTATAACTTTTTTAAGATTTTCTTTTTCTTGTTCTACATATTCTTCGCTAAATTTTTCATCTTTTAGATATGGATTAAAAACTATATCTTTTAATAAATTAACTGCTTCAGCTGTAATGTTGCTATCTTCTAGTAAAAATTTATCATTAACAACTTCTATAAAGAATTTCAAGACACAAAAATTTCCTATTTTATCAACTCCACAGTTAAATCCTGCTCCATACATATTTTCTAATTTTTTATTTATTTCTAATTGATTAGTTAAATTAGCAGTTCCTCTTCTTAATACTGCTGGAATTAGTGCATTATATGTTATTGTTTCTCTTGACAATGGTAAAGTCAAAAAAATTGCACATAGATTTGTTTTAAATTTGTTAGTTTCAATTTTTGTTATTTTCATTTTTAATCCTTAAAATATATATTTAGGTTTTGTGATACCTATAAACATCTATATTAAATTATTGCTTATTGCTTATTGTTTATTTTTTATTGCTTATTGTTTATTTTTTATTGCTTATTTTTTATTGCTTATTGCTTATTGCTTATTTTTTATTGCTTATTGCGTATTATTTATAATATATACTAATTTAAATTTTTATCTATACAATTTCTATTAATACTTTTTCATAAATCTTTATATAATTTAACATTATTATTTCATTTCTTACTTATTATATACTAAAAGAGACGTCTTTGTAAACGTCCCTTTATAATTTATTTAATAAAATATTTTATTAAATTTTAGAATTTTCTTTTTCTTGCAGCCTCTGATTTTTTCTTTCTCTTTACACTAGGTTTTTCGTAGCATTCTCTTTTACGAACCTCTTGTAAAACGCCATTTCTGGCACATTGTCTTTTAAATCTTTTTAAAGCATCTTCTATATTTCCATTACTTACTTTTACTTCTGCCATTTGTTATCCCCTCCTTCCAGTGTTAAAAACTCTTGTATGGGATTTAAGTATTCCGAACTTAAATACTTAATTATTATACATTATTTTGGTTGTCATTGTCAATACATTTTGCCATATTTTTGACCAATTTTGCATTATATTTTATAATTTAACCATTTTTGATTTATTTTTAAATACACTTGGGCTATATTAAATAGTAATTAGCTTTCTCTCGCTTTTACTACTAATCGTTGTTTTCCATAATTAGTACATGTAATCAAAGTTATCTCTCTTTTTCCATTTGTTAATTGACTTGTGCAGCTTACATCTGTTGGTTCTACAACATATTTATTGTATACTGTGTATGTTACTGTGTTGTTGTTTAAATCAGTTAAATCAATTTCATCTCCTATTGTAGCCATGCTTAACTTTCCAAACATTTTTCCATTTTTATAATTGTGCCCTACTATGCAATAATTTCCTATGCTATTTGGCTTTGGTCCCCAATATTTATTAAGTGAAATTTTTAATAATTGTTCTGATTGTTCTGACAAAACTGGATAACTAATTCCTAATTTAGGATAGTCTAAAACCGACTCCGTTTCATAAGTATTGCCATTGCTCGTAGTTACTTTACTTGTAACTTCTGCCGTTTCAGTTTCTTCAATTACTGGCTGAACTTCAACTACATTGTTTTCAGATTGATCAGCGTTTTGAGTGTCTTCGTCTAATGCAACAACAATAGCATGTTCTGTTACAGTTGTATTATCATTAGAAGCAATTTTAGCTTTGATTTCTTGTGATATTTGTTCTTGGTCATTTCTATCCTTTTCAGCAAAAACGTAATAAGTTAGGAGTATCAAAATGAGTATCAAAGATAATATAAATATTGTTTTATATACTCTCTGCTTTCTTTTCATTTCCTTAGTAACATAAATTCTTTGTGCAACAAGTATTTGATTCATTTTGACCTCCTTTCTTATCACTATATTAATTATAATATCAAATCTTAATTACGTTTATAAAATATAAATAAAAGTCAAGTTCCTTTATTCTAACATAAATTAGCAATATTAGCAAATTGTTCTAATGTTAAATTTTCCCCTCTCTCATTTGAACTAATTCCAAGTTCTTCTAATATTTTGATTAATTTATCTTTTTCTACTGTATTTGATAATGAGTTAGTAATAGTTTTTCTTCTCTTTGTAAAGTTCTCTCTAATCATTTCAAATAGCAAATCTTGATTTTTCGCATTAACTCTTGGCTTTAAGATTTTAGTTAATTTTACTATTGAAGATTCTACTTCTGGGCTTGGTATAAATTTTTCTTTGCTTACTTCTCCAATAATTTTAGCATCTGCATAATAATTTACATAATATGTAATAGCTCCTGCGAGTTTATCCCCGGGATTTGCACAAATTCTTTGTGCTACTTCTTTTTGTATTAAAATAGTTATATCTGTTATGTTTGTTGTTAGTAATTTAGTAATTATTGAAGTTGTAATATAATATGGAAGATTAGCTACTACTTTTGCTTTTGGAGCTATTTTATCTATGTCTAATTTTAATATATCTTCATTTATTATCTCTAAATTTTCGTATAATACAAATCTTTGTTTTAGTATTTCAACCATTTTTGAATCTACTTCAACTGCTATAACTTTCTTTGCTTTTTCTAATAGTATTGCTGTCAAAGTACCTAATCCTGGTCCTATCTCAATAACAGTGTCTTCTTTAGTTACATCATTTGCAATTTTATATAATGATTCTTCATCAAATAAGAAGTTTTGTCCTAGCTTCTTATTTGGATGAACATCATATTTATTCATTATATATTTTGTTTCTTCAAAAATCGTCATTTTTAAATTCATTCCTTTTTTTATTTTTTATCTTTATTCATTTTTTAATTAATTATTATTTTTATTTATACCACTAAAAATTAGTATTTCATTAATTATCACTTTAATTATTTTTCTTTTATTTTAAAAAATAAATAAAATCGCTCATAGTTAATATATAAAATTTTTAATATACTCATTCGTTTCTGAGTTTCTTCATTATTTTAATGACTTTATTTTTTATAATATTATTTAATGTTGAGAAGTTGATGTTGCTTCTTGTAAAGTTACATTTATTACAGTTCCCTCATCTACTGAAGTTTCAGATTTTGGATCTTGTGCTATAACTATTCCACTTCCAGTACTTGTAATATTTAAGTTTTTGCTAGCAAGCATAACTTTAGCTTGTGCTAGCGTAACACCTTTTAAATCTGGTACTGTTTGAGATACTCTTTCTTCATTTCCTTTTGTATACAATTTTACGATACCACCTGACATTAATTTTGTACCACTTGTTGGCATCTGATCTGTTATAATCTCATCAACATTTCCAGTTGAGCTGTATTTTAAGCCTAACTCATCTAATGACTTTTGAGCTTCTGCTAATGTTTTATTTTTTAAATTTGGTACACTCTTTTTCTCTGAATCATCACTTGTATTTGTACTATCTGATGGTACATTTAAATATGGTAAAACTTCTGATAGAATCTGTGCTACTGCTGGTGCTGCTATATGCCCTCCATAATAATTGCTTACTTGTGGAGCATATAATGTAAGAAGAACTGTCACTTTAGTATTTTCAACTGGAGCAATAGCTAAGAATGATGCTACATATCCATTTTCAAGATGATTAGGATCTGGCTCTGATGTACCAGTCTTTCCTCCAATTTCATACCCTTTTACTTTTGCATATTTTCCACCGCCTTCTTCAACTACTGATTTCATCATATTTTTCATTTTATTAGCAGTTTCTTCTGAAATTACCTGCGTATTTTCGTTCTTATTAACTGTAGTAATTGTAGATGTATCAGAATTTTCTATTTGCTTTACAATATGTGGTGTTACAAGTATTCCTCCATTTGCAATTGTAGAAGCTGCTCTTATCAATTGTAATGGCGTAATTGCAAATCTTTGACCAAATGACATTGTAGCAAGTTCGACTGGTCCTACATTTTCTTCTTTCCAAAATGTACTTGTTCCCTCACTTGGCAAGTCAATACCTGTTTTTCCAAATAGTCCAAAAGCTTTTAAATATTTATAAAAAGTACTTGCACCAATTCTTTTTCCTAATTGAATTAAAGCTGGATTGCAAGAATTTTCTAGTGCTTGCCTTAGTGTTTCGCTTCCATGTCCTGATGTCGCTGTACAATGAATTTGCGTACCATTAACTGTTTCATAACCAGAGCAATAAAAATCACCTGGTGTATCTGTCTCTGCTAAGTTTTCTTCTAAAGCAATTGATGCTGTTATTACTTTGAATGTTGATCCTGGCTCATATGTATCAAGTACGGCTCTGTTTCTCCACATCGTATATAATTTGTTGGTTTGCTCTTGTGTTGATAATGTATCCCAACCATCTGAAATAGATGAATTTGGTATATATGGATCATTTAAATTATAATCTGGATATGATGCCATTGCTAATATATCTCCATTTGAAGGATCCATTATTATGACATTTCCACCACGCTTGCAATTATTTTCTTCTACTGCTTGTTTTAGATATTTTTCAGCTATTGTTTGAATATTTGAATCAATTGTTAAATATACATTGCTTCCATTTTCAGGTGCAATATATTCTTCGTTATCATCTGGAATTGCATCTTTTGAAACTGATACAGCTGTTGTAAGTCTTCCAGATGTTCCTTTCAATTCATCATCATAACTAAGTTCAACTCCATCTAATCCTTGATTATTTGTACCACAAAATCCAATTAAATTAGATGCTAAATTATTATAAGGATAATATCTTTTTGTATCCTGATCAATATTAACACCTGCTGTTACTTTATTATCAGAAAGCCATGTTTTTAACTTTTCAACCTTGGCAGTTTCTACTTTTGATACTATTGTTTCTATACTATTTTTACTTGTTAATTTTGAATATACTGTATTATAATCTAATTCAAAAATATCAACAAATGCTTGTGCCATCTTTCCTTTTAAAGCTTTTGTAGCATCTGAATCTGTCTTTCCATTCTTCTTTGCAACTATATACTGTGGATTAACAGATATCGTATCTACATCTGCGCTAATCGCTAGCGCCTTCTTGTTTCTATCATATATTGTTCCTCTTTTTGCACTTATTATTGTACTTGCAGTTGACTGACTATATGCTTCCTCTTTAAGTTCTGCACCCCTTACAAATTGCCAATATCCAACAACTCCCCATAATATAGCAAAAATAAGCATAATTGTAATTAAAACAATAGCTAATCTTTTACCAGATATTTTTTGATATTGTTTTTGCCTATATGCTTCTTTTTCAGCTTGCAACTTGCTAAACTTAACTTTATTTAATTCATTTATGCCATTTTTATGTATATTTTTTTTATTATTATGTTTGCTGGCAGGTACTTTTCTATTTACCATTCTCTTTTCCTTTTTTAACAAATAAAAAAATCTTTTATAAAATTTTATATTTATAAGTGATTAGCTTTGTGTCCTTAGTGCAATACAATTCTATTAAAATTTGGATTTAATAATATTTCTTGTATATTACTTATATAATTTTACAGTAAATAAGTATAAAAAGCAATAGATTAGAAAAAAAATCAATAAGATAAAAATCTTATTGATTTTAACTTATTGATTTTCATTTTAAATAATAATAAAGTTATACTTTTATATTGTTTAAATATCTTTTTTAACTAATATGTAGATATTTTTTAAATACAATTAATTTATAAAGAACTTTATCTTACTCTGCAAATATTTTGTCAAATTCTTCACCTGTAATTTTCTCTTTTTCAATTAATACAGCTGCAACTTTATCAAGTTTATCCCTATTCTTACTAAGAATATCTTTTGCCTTTGTATATGAGCTTTCAATAATCTTCTTAATTTCTTCATCAATTATTCCAGCAGTTTCTTCTGAATATGATTTTTCTTGTGCAAAATCTCTTCCTAAGAATACTTCATCTTGATCTGAACCTAATGT
Organism: Bacillota bacterium; assembly: GCA_052036095.1. GTDB lineage: Bacteria > Bacillota > Clostridia > TANB77 > CAG-508 > CAG-793. The sequence continues at coordinate 5,019 of JBPOHA010000084.1, read as the reverse complement.
TACAGTTCCTACCCTATCGCTCATTCCATATTTAGTAACCATTGATTTAGCTATTGCTGTAGCTCTTTCAATGTCATTACTTGCACCGGTTGAAATATCTCCCAATACTAATTGTTCTGATACTCTACCACCTAATAATGAAACTACATTTTCTAACATTTCAGTTTTTGATATAAATGATTTGTCCTCAGTTGGTCTGTACATTGTGTATCCACCAGCCATACCTCTTGGTATTATTGAAATTTCATGTACTGGATCTTGTGTTGGTAAGAATTTACTTACAACAGCATGACCTGCTTCATGATATGCTACTAATTTTTTCTCTTTATCTGATCTTACTCTAGTTCTCTTTTCAGGTCCCATAGTAACTTTTACCATGGCATCTTCAATTTCTTTTTGTCCTATTGCTTGTTTATCATTTCTTGCTGCTAATAAAGCTGCTTCATTTAATAAATTCTCTAAATCTGCTCCTGTAAAACCTGATGTGTTTCTAGCAATTACTTTTAAGTCAACATCTGGTTCAAATTTTTTCTGTTTGCTATGTACATCAAGTATTTGTTCTCTTGCTTTTACATCTGGTGCTGGTACTACTATTTGTCTATCAAATCTTCCTGGTCTTAATAATGCTTTATCTAATACATCTGGTCTATTTGTTGCTGCTAATACGATAACTCCTTCATTTGCTGAGAATCCATCCATTTCAACAAGCATTTGATTTAATGTTTGTTCTCTTTCATCATGTCCTCCACCTATTCCAGCTCCTCTTTGACGTCCAACAGCATCAATTTCATCTATGAATATTATACATGGTGCATTTTTCTTTGCTTCTTCAAATAAGTCTCTTACTCTTGAAGCTCCTACACCTACGAACATTTCGACAAAATCAGAACCACTTATAAAGAAGAATGGCACTCCTGCTTCTCCTGCTACTGCTTTTGCAAGTAATGTCTTACCAGTTCCTGGTTGGCCTACAAGTAATACTCCTTTTGGAATTCTAGCGCCCATATTTGTAAATTTCTTTGGATTCTTTAAAAATTCAACTACTTCTTCAAGCTCTTCTTTTTCTTCGTCTATTCCGGCAACATCATCAAATGTTATTTTATTTTTATCATTGCTATTTAGCATTCTAGCTCTGCTTTTTCCAAATGACATCGTTCCTTTAGCTTGGCCACCTTGTCCTCCTCCAGCAAAAGACGAGAACATCATAAACATTAATACTAATAGTACTAATGATGATAATGGTAATAACCAATCTGAAACTGTCGACATAAAAGATTTGTCAGCTTCAGTTACTTTTATTGTATTATTCTTCATTGCATCATTTAAGTTAGTCATTAAATTTTCTACATTTGGTATATTAACTTTCTTAATATTAGAATCATTTTTTATTTTGACACTTGCTGTTTTACCACCATAGTCAATTTCAATATCAGTTACTTCTGAAGCTGAAATTTTTTCTAATAATTCTGAATATGTAAGTTTTCTGTTAGTTTGATCTAATACTGTAGGTATTACAAATATTAAAATTATTCCTATTATTAGCCATATTGCTAATGTTTTTATTCCATTTTTCAAAACGAGTCCTCCTAAGTTTATTAATTTTATATTTTATAGAGTATCACAAGTTAAAATTTAATGCAATACTTTTTTTAAAACTTTTTCTTTGTAAGTCTTGATACCAGTGCTTTTTGTTTACGGAAGTTGATTATAGAACGTAAAAAAATATTTTTTTATTTTTTATTTCAACTTTGATTTTCTTATTTAAAATCATAAATTTATTTCCAACATTTTTATTAGCTAATTCTATTATATCGTCAATGTTTACTTTCTCAATGTTTCTAGCACTTCCAGTGATTTTTTCAATTGATTTAATCACTAGATTTTCTTTAATTGTTGTATCTTGAGAATTAAATTTACTTAAATCAAAATAAATTTCGCTTACGGAATCAATATTTTTCCCAGTAACACAAATATCTTTTATCTGTTTTTTTTCATTTTTTTCATTTTTTTCTTCTTTGTATTCATTTTCATTATTTTTTATATCATTCTTAGTATTGCCTTTTAAGTAGCACTCATTTGAAAGTTGGCTATATATTATATTAGTTTGTCCTTTAATATATTCATCTTCATTACTTATTATCTTTGATGTTCTGCTAAGCGTTTGTACTATATTAGGGTTTAATTCTTTTAGCTCTGGTAAAATTTTGTTTCTTATTATATTTCTTTTATAAATATTTTCTTTATTAGTCGAATCTATTCTAGGTTTTAAATCATTTTCTTCGCAATATTTTTCTATTTCAAATCTTTCGCAATTAATTAATGGTCTAATATACTTTCCATATTCTGATGGTTGGATTCCTTCTAACCCAGCGATTCCAGTTCCTCTTATTAAATTAAGTAACATTGTTTCTGCATTATCATTCATGTTATGTGCAATGGCTATTTTATTAGCTTTTTCTTTTTTTGCTACCTCATCAAAAAAGTCATATCTAATTTTTCTTCCAACTTCCTCTGTTCCTTTTTTGGTTTCTTTCGCTATTTTTTCTACTTCTGCTCTCTTGACATAAAATGGAATATTGCATTTTTTACATACGTTTTCCACAAATTGTTCATCAGATGTGGAATCTTTTCTTATTAAATGATTAATATGTGCGACAATTATTTTGCATTCTAGTTTTTCTTTATATTTATTTAAGCAAGTCAAAAGAGTAATAGAGTCGGGGCCACCTGAAACTCCAACTACTATTACATCTCCTTTTTCTATTAAATTATTATTTTTAATTGTGTTTAGAAATTTTTCTTCTAAACTATTTAATCTTCTTGCCATATTTATCCCTTAATTAAATTTATTTGTACTAATATATGCTAACATTCTTTATATTATAAATATTCTTTATATTATAAATATTCATTAAATTATCCTAATACACTTTTTATCAATAAATATTTATAATTTATGATAAAAATATTTTCTTTTTAATTTACTTATCCATTAAATTTATTTGCAAATCTTGTAAAGCTTGGCATCCAAAGTAGTTCTGCTGTACCTGTTTGTCCACTTCTGTTCTTAGCAATAATTATTTCAGCTATATTAGTAGGTGCTTCTTGAGGATTATAATAATCATCTCTGTAAATAAACATAACTATATCGGCATCCTGCTCTATTGATCCAGATTCACGTAAATCTTGAAGCATAGGTCTATGATCAGGTCTCGCTTCTGGAGCACGTGACAACTGTGATAATGCTATTACTGGTACATCTATTTCTTTTGCTAATATTTTTAAAGATCTACTAATTTCAGCTATTTCTTGCTCACGGCTACTTGTTTTTCCGCTTCCTTGAATTAACTGTAAATAATCTATTACAACCATTCCTATATTTTTCTCTAATTTTAATTTTCTACATTTAGCTCTAATCTCAGCCACTGTAATGCCTGGAGTATCATCTATAAATATTCCCGAAGATTCTGATAATTCTCCTGATGCAACAGCAAGTTTTGACCATTCCTCATCTGTAATATCTCCCCTTTGTACTTTTGCACTATCAACCATTGCTTGTGCACATAATATTCTGTTTGCGCATTGAGTTTTAGACATTTCCAAGCTAAATACTACTACTGGTGTATGTGCTGATATTGAAGCATTAGTTGCAATATTTAATGCAAAAGCTGTTTTTCCCATTGCAGGTCTTGCTGCTATTAGTATTAAATCTGATTTATGAAATCCAGCTATTTTCTCATCTAAATCTAAAAATCCACTTGCAACTCCTGTTATATGTTGTTTTTGATTATATAATTCCTGTAACTGAGTAAACGAATCTAATAAAATATCTTTTATAGAAGAATAACCTTTTTGAGCTTTTCTCTGCATAATATCAAAAATTTTCTTTTCAGCATTATCCATTATATTTTCTATTTCTTCATTTTGACTATAACCCATTTCAATTAGTTCATTTGCTGTTTTAATCAAAATTCTAGTTAAAGATTTTTCTTCTACTATTTTTATATATTTATCAACATTAGCAGTAGTTGGAACCTTTTCTGGAAGACTCGCTAAATACTCTAATCCACCAACTGAATCTAATTTGCCTAAAGATGTAAGCTCATCTTTAAGTGTAATTATATCAATAGGTTCACCTTTACTGTATATATTCATCATTGCTTCATATATCGTTGAGTTATCTCCTCTGTAAAAGTCTTCTGATTTTAAAACTTCTATCGCAGCTACTACTGCATCTTTATCTGTAAGCATACTTCCTATTACAGCTTGTTCAGCTTCTTCATCATGTGGTGGTATTTTTCCTAGTTCCATTTTATAATCTCCTTTTACTATAAGATACAAAAATCCTTTATCATAATTAGAATTTCTTTATCCTCTTTTAAGATTAACTCTAATAAGCATTTTTTGCTTTTAAATCATTTTTTCATATTTATCCTGCTATTATATCTATTTTTATTTTTCCAATAACATCTTCAAACAATCTTATATCTATTGTAAATACTCCCAAAGTTTTTATAGTTTCTTTTACATCAATCTTTTTCTTATCTATATCAAAATTGTATTGTTTCTTTAATTGTTCAGATATTTCTTTTGATGTAACTCCTCCAAAAATCTTTCCATTTTCTCCTGCTTTTACTTGTATTTTTAGCATTATTTTTGAAAGTTTTTCTTTTATTTCTTCTGCTGATTTCTTATCTTCTTGTTTTTTATGAGCATTAGAATCTTGTTTTGCTTTTAGTTTAGCTAAATTTTCGCTATTAGCTTCTACTGCCAACTTCTTTGGTAATAAAAAGTTTCTCGCATATCCATCATTTGCATTAATAATCTCATCTTTCTTCCCAACGCCTTTAATATTTTCTAGTAAAATCAACTTCATAATTCTCTCTCCTTATTTAATTAAATATTGTAATAAATTATCTTATAATTTATTACTTTTATTTTAATACCTTATATAAATATTTTTTTGTTTTTACACCTTATATAAATATTTTTTTGTTTTTACACCTTATATAAATATTT
>JBPOHA010000073.1:0-5931 GCA_052036095.1 Bacillota bacterium | reverse complement strand
ATTAACTTTTCATCTGCATTTATGCACATAGTTCTATATTTAAACATTCTAAATGTTCTTCCGATTTTTCATATACGTAATTGTTCATAGAATATTGGAACATAATGTTCTTTTTTTATAATCATATTGATTATTACCATAAGTGTAATTGGGATTAATAATATAGTTCCTATTAGGCCTGCAATTATGTCAAAAATTCTTTTAATAAACTTATACATAAAAAGCAATATAGCATGATTATTAATGCTGTCTTCTTTTTGGACATGCTTTTTGTTTTTTACTTGATTTCTTCTATGATTTTTAATTTCAATATATTCGTCTTTGTCTTCTAATGCAATTTCATCAGTCTTAATCAATGTATTCACCCCTTTATTTAAAATTTATTATAATATTAAGTTTTCTATTTTTATCATTTTTTAATTATAATCTTAAGTTTAAAAATGCTTACTTATTCTGTTTTTTCTTCCTTGTATCCTGTTTTGCTTACTATTTGGTCGCTTGTTGTTTTTATTGTATCAGGTAATGTATAATCGCTTTCTCCAAATACTTCTTTATGTAATTTTATTACGTTACTTTCTAGTGTACATGGTACTCCATACCATATGTCAAGTGTGATTCCTTTTGTTGTATATGGCCATCCCATACTATCTGTAAAATTTATTTTTGCAAGTGTTGGTATTAATCCTACTATCTCAGAACTTGATATATTTGTGCTGATACGTGGTAAAATTGTATTTGCAACTTTCGTTAATTGGCTTACTCCTAATGTTTTTGCTTTTTTTACCATTGCTTCTACTACAGTTCTCATTCTTTCAGTCCTTTTGTAATCTCCACCTGTTGTGTATCTTATTCTTGAATATGCTACTGCTTGTACTCCATCTAAAGATTGCATACCAGTTTTTGTTATATGAGAAGATGATATTCCTGAGCTTTGCTCTGTTGCATCAATATAGTCATTAATATATTTTAATTCTGAACTATCTATATTAATGTTTACTCCATCTAATGCATCTACTGCTACTATAACTGCATCAAAGTTTACAGTTACATATTCTTTTATGTTAAGGTCTAGATTTGTGTTTAATGCTAATAGTGCATTTTGTGCTCCACCATAAGAATATGCATGTGTTACTTTGTCTAATTTTTCTGTTCCATTTTCTACTAGTTTTAAATATGTATCTCTATATACTGATATTAATTTTACTTCATTTGTTTCTTCATTAATGCTTGCTATTATTATACAATCACTTCTATTTCCAAGGCCATAGTCATCTGCTCTACTATCAATTCCAAGTAATGCTATATTTCTGTAACCAGATAACTTTTCTTCAGTCTTATTATCTATTCCTATTTGATTTTCGTCAATAGTTTCTTGCTTCATTTGTCCAAGCATTGAATTAATATAAGTCCATCCGCCAGCTACTACTGCTCCCACTAATACTAATAATACTATTAAAATTATTAGTATAACTTTAATAGCTTTTTGTACTCTTGTTTTCTTTGTTTTATTTTTTCTTATTTCTTTATTATTGTTTGCTTCATTATGTGGCATTTTCTTCCTTCTTTCAATCATTTGTAGTCATACTTTTATTATATAATATTTCACTTTTATTGTAAAGACTTTTTGGTCGATTTATGGATTTTTTTTGTGAATTTTAGTCTATTTAATAAGTTTACATAATTTTGTATTTGTATTTTAGTCTAAATCTCAATATTTTGTGTACATATTGTGTACATATTATTTTTTATAAAGAAGAAATACAATAAAAAAAAGAAATCAACATTTGGAAAACTTATGACTTTTTCATCATAGTTTTCTAATGTCTAATTTCTTAAATATTTTATTTTTAATGTTTCTTTTTGCAATTTAACTTTTTTATTTTTAGAAATTATTATATTTATAACTCTCTTTTTCGCTTTTATTACTGCAAAAATAATTTATTTTAAAATATAATATAACTATTTAATACAAATTAATCCAAATTTGCAAGTAAAGGAGGGGCTATTTGTTTTTTTCTAGAAACTACTCCCTCTAGCATCATAGCATCATCAGCATCTAATTTCTTTCCAAATGCTTTCTCTACTAATTCTTTTTCTTTTCCTAAAGCTATAATTTTTGAATTTGTATTAACTATATCAGTTATTACAAATATGCATAAATCTAAGTGCTTTTCAACTATTAGTTTTTCCATTGCAAAAGAAATTTCTTCTTTTCTTGTAAATACATCATCAATATCAGCAGTATTAACTTGTGCAACTACAAATTTCTTTCCTTTTTCATTAAATTCTTTTGCATCTAGATTAATTATTTCTTCTGCTGAATATGTGCTTAAATCTGTTCCAGCTTTAAGCATTGCAAGTCCATATTCTTCTGCATTAATTTCAGCTATTGATTCTAATTTTTTATATGCTTCTATATCTTTTGCTGTACATGTTGGTGATTTTAAAAGTAAAGTATCTGATATAATAGCACTTATCATTAATATTGCAGTGGTTTTATCAATCTCAAATCCTGCTTGAATAAATTCTCCATATAATATTGTTGCAGTACATCCATAAGGTTTTGCAGTATAATATAATGGCTCTACTGTTTGAAAATTAGCTATTCTATGGTGGTCTGTAACTGATAATATTTTTGCTTTTTCTATATTGTTTACGCTTTGGCTAAATTCATTATGATCAACTAATTCTACTTCTTGACCATCTAATACATTTTCTACTAGTCTTGGTGCTTCCATCTTAATGTAGTCTAATACATATTGTGTTTCTTTGTTTATATTTCCTAATCTTACTGCTTCTATGTTTTCATTTCCAGATTTTTTATCAAATATTTCTTTTACTATGCTTGAACATATTGAATCTGTATCAGGATTTTTATGTCCCATTATTAATATCTTATCCATAATTTATTTCCTTCCTTTATTTATTGGTACATTAATGATTTTTATAAATATTTTCACTCTACCAATTAATATCCATAATTTATAATATTTTTAAATTCTTATAACTTTTTTATATTTGATTTGCTATTTTTTAGTAATAATTTTAGCAACTACCGGATTATACTACATTCTGTATATTTTGTCAATTTTATATTATAGGTATTTTAGTTTTATTATCATTATTTCTGTAAAGTAGATAACTACTCAAAATTACTAAACTATTAATTAAATAAATTACCCACATATATATTGAATTGCTTTTGCAAGATTGCGATGCATTAGTTATATTTTCTAATGCTGTAGAAGTTAATTCTCTAGTATTACTATTTTCTTTTGAATTATACCTAGCTTTTGTTGTATTTACATAGTTTTCCATTGATTGCTTGTAATTGTATATAATACAGCCTATTGAATATGGTGCTTCATAAAAATAATTATCATTATAATATGAAAATTCATCTTTATTTCCTTGTTTTGTATCTCCTATTTTTGTTGTAGCCAATGCTCTTGAATATTGATTTGGTTTCGTATATGTTTCATAGTCTTGTAAATTATTTATTAATTTTTGTCCCTCTTTTATATATTGATCAGATAAAATATTTTCATAAGCAAATATGCAAAGTGGTATCAAAACAATAATTACAACATATCTAAGATCATTAAATGTAGTATCAGTCTTTGAATCTTCTTTTAACATATATGCAATTAGGAAAATATTTAGATATAAAGGCAATGAATATTGTAAATTATATAAAAATATATTTAATGAATAATCTTTACTAATAGAATTAATTATGTTCTCATTGCTTTCAAAAAAATCAGATGTCATCTGTATTATAAGTTGACTAATTTTTTCAGCTAAAAATGCTAAAATTCCTGCACTTAGAATTAAGACTATAGTTCTTAAAGTTTTAGGCATCTTTACTTCTGTTGTTTCTTTTATTAATACATAGAAAATCATTTCTGTTAGTAGGGTACCTACTACTCCTACTATTGCTGAAATATTTCCTATATTTCCTATTATTGCAATTACTGTTTCCAATCCAATTATTATTGATGAAATTATCTTTTCTGAATTACTTAATTCTTTGTCAAGTTTTTGAATTATTGCTATCCATGTTATTGATATAAATATTATGTATGCATACGTTGTAAGATTTTTAGCATAAGCTAAATATAATCCTATAGAATAACATAATAATAAAATGATAAATTTAATACTTTTCTTCATACGTTTTTTCCTCCAATACTTCTTTATAATATAAACTATTTTTAATTTTATTGTTGCATTTTTTATTTTTGTTTTCCTTTAAATATTAAAACTTTACTGAATACAAAATTCAATATTATTACAATGATATTAGCAATTATCTTCATTAATATTGAATTAAATTGCAATTTATCAACAAATGTAAACATAATAGCCTCATCAATTATTAAGGTAAATATTCTGCAACCTACAAATGATATTATTTCTTTTGCTAATTCTTTTTTATTAATAGTTTTAGAATAAAAAATACATAATTTATTAGTAAAATAGGCAAATATTACTGAAAGAATCCATGCTATTGCATTACTAATTAATGTTTGCATTCCAGTTTTATCAAGTACTGCAAATGCTACTATATTGATTACTGTTGCTAAACCTCCAAATACTAAGTATCTCATTATTTCTTGTTTTTCAATATACCAATCAACAAATTTTCCTAATCCTATTAAGTCAAAAAAATCTAAGAAAAAACCTTCAGTGTAATCTACAATTATCTCTAGTTTACTTCTATTTTTTGCTTTTTTATTTTTTTCTTTTCTTTCTTCATTTTTCTTTGATTTCATCTTTATTCCTCTAATGCTAATTTCTATTTTATTTTTAATATTAAATAAGTTATATTTTTATGCTAACTTTTTTATGCTAACTTTTTTATGCTAACTTCATTTGGATTATACTACATTTCAATATAAATGTCTATATTTTTTGTAACATAAAATTTGCAATACTTTAACTAAATAGAATTTGCTTTTTCAATTACTTTAACATAAAATTTTTAATTACTGTAACATAAAATTTGCAATTACCATAAAATATATTAATATTAAAGAAGCTAATTTTTATACTTTATAGTTGTAAATATTTTTTTACTTAACTAATTTTAATTTATTATAATTTTGATTTATTATAATTTTGATTTATCATAGTTTTAATTTATTATAGAGTTCTATTTTATTATATAGCGCTTTATTTTATTCTAAATTTACTACTTAGTTAAAGTCTTAAATTGCTTCTTGGAAAGGATAATTAATATATAAATATGAATATGTACAAAACATGTAATTGCAATAACAGACCAAGTTGCCCTTATAGTAATTCGAATTCTAATAATTCAAGCATGAGTTCAAATACTTCGAGTGTGGCAGTAAATAGTTCTAATGTTGCAACTAATTTTTCAGGTTCTAATATTTCATCAAATCAAATGTTAGATTCTACAAACATAAGTGTTTCTGGTTTTAATGACCCACCTATTTTTCCTAATAATTATATGTATGGTCAAAGTTATGTTCCAATTCAATATATGAGCAAAACTTTTAAGCCTAGTGTTGGATTGCAAATGGGAACTATTTTCCCAGAATTGGTTAGTCCTTATTATCCATGTCAAAATATGCAAGAAATAGCTTTTTTGCAAGCTAGCGGAATAGGTAATAATATGACCAATAATTCTACTGGTTTTAATTTGGAATCTAATCTTATTCAAATGAATAATTCTGTAAATCAAAATAGTACTAATAATCAGAATAGGCAAATAAATAATTCTACTAATCGTAATTTTAATTCTGCTTTGGTAAGTGCTAATGTTGTAGAAGGAGGCGTAGAAAATGATTGATTATAATGTAGTTTGCCAAAATAATAATAATCTTACTCAAGCTGAATTGATGAGTCAAATTCAAGATTATAATTTTGCAATAACCGATCTTGCTTTATATCTTGATACTCATC
>JBPOHA010000056.1:0-65089 GCA_052036095.1 Bacillota bacterium | reverse complement strand
ATAATATTACTAAATAATTTAAGTTTTCTATCAATTAATAAGTAATTCATTTTCTTCATAATTTATTATATAATTTTTAATCTAATATTATATTGTAATAATATTATTAATACTTCTATATATTATCACAAATCCCTTTTAAATACCATATATGTTCTGAAACAATTTTAACTTTTATTACTTTTCCAATCATGGAATCATTACCCTCAAAATTTACTACTTTATTACTTTGAGTTCTTCCTGTATACATCTTGTCATTAGTCTTACTTTTTCCTTCGACTAAAACTTCTTGTATAGTATTTATGTATTCTTTATTTCTATCTTCAATTTGCTCTTCAGCAAGTTTTTTTAACTTATCAAATCTAATATGTTTTATATCTTCAGGTACTTGATTTTCCATTTTATCAGCTGGAGTTCCTACTCTTCTAGAATATATGAACATATAAATTTGTTCAAATTTTACCTTTCTTACAACATCTAATGTTTCTTCAAATTCTTCATCTGTTTCACCTGGAAATCCAACAATTATATCAGTAGAAAATACTATTTCAGGAATTTTGTTTTTAATATTTTGAGCAAGTTTTAAGTATTGTTCCTTAGTATATTTTCTATTCATTTTATTTAATACTTGTGTACTACCAGATTGAAGAGGTAAATGTATTAATTTGCAAACATGTCTGCTATTTTTTATTGCATCTATAACATCATCTGTAAAATCTTTTGGATGTGGAGAAATAAATCTAATACGTTCAATTCCATCAATTTTGTCAAGTGCTTTAAGCAAAGTAGCAAATGAATTTACTTCGTTTTCATTTTCTTTTTGATTATTTGAATTTGAATTTATGCTTTCCACTTTTGTACTAGCAAAATGCAAATTTGTAATATTTTCTTTTTCGTTTTCGCTAACCAAATATGAATTTACATTTTGTCCAAGGAGCATAATCTCTTTATATCCTTGATTTGCTAAACATTGTACTTCATTAATAATATCTTGTGGTTTTCTACTACGTTCTCTTCCTCTTACATAAGGAACAATACAATATGTGCAAAAGTTATTACAGCCATTCATAATGGTAACAGATGCTTTTATTTTGTCTTCTCTTTCAACTGGAACACCTTCAAAGATGTTCCCATCAATATCAAGAATATCATTAATTTTTTTATTTTCTACAATTGATTCATATAGATCTTTTGGAAAATTTTCAAGAGTATGTGTTCCAAACACAATATCAACAAAAGGATAACTCGCTTTTAATTTTTGTACAATATGTTTTTCTTGCATCATACATCCACCAATTGCAATAATAGTACCCTTTTCTTCTTTATATTTTTTTACTTCTCCTAATTTTCCAAATAATTTATCTTCAGCATTTTCTCTAACACAGCAAGTATTAAAGATAATAAGATCACTATCTTCTATAGTTTCTGCCTTTTTATAACCTGCTTGCATAACAATTCCAGCCAACTTTTCTGAATCGTTTTCATTAAGTTGACACCCCATTGTTAAAATATAATATTTTTTTTCTTTGCTGCTGTTAATTTTTTTAATTTTATCAGTCCACTCTTTTATATCCGCTTGCACGTTTAATCTCCAATCTAATTAATATTTTTCATATAAAGAACAAAAGCTCTGTAACAAAAATGCTACAGAGCCTATATAGACCTTATTTTAATCCATATTTCTTTTTGAACTTATCAGCTTTTCCACCAGTTGTTTCTTTTCTTAAATTACCTGTCCAAAATGGATGACATTTTGAGCATATATCAACTTTCAAATCTTTTTTTGTTGAATTTGTCTTCATGACATTTCCACAAGCACAAGTGATTGTTGCTTCTTGATATTCTGGATGTATTCCTTCTTTCATCACATTCACCTCTTTCTTATTATTTAGTAGCCTTTTGAGATATAACTTCAGTACCGTCATAATATCCACAGCTTGGGCAAATTCTATGTTGCATTACAAGATTGTGGCAATGTGGGCATTCTACTAAGTTCTTATTTTCTAATTTCCATGTTGATCTCTTTGTATGTGTTCTTGCTTTAGACCATCTTCTTTTTGGTTGTGCCATTTTAATCCCTCCTTATGCTTTAGAATATCTATATTTAAATCTCATTCCTAAGTCACTTTATAATTATACTAACTTCTTTGACTTTTGTCAATACTTTTTTTTAACTTTTTAGTGTTTTTAACGTTTTTAATCTAAATTACTTGAATATCTATATATCGCTGCCCTTTCACGTGCAAGTGCTGTAACATATGCTTTGCTAATTTCACTATTTACTTTCTTTGTTCCTTCAATTAAATCATCGGTAGTAATTGTGTTTACTTCTCCTTGCGAAACTATACATTCATAACCGCTAGATCCTGGCTGCAAATAATAATTTTCCACTTGTTCTGTACCTATTGTATTTCCATCTTTTATTTGATACGTAAAACTTACTCTATCATATTCAGTATTTTTATATCCTACTACTTTTATTTTTTCTTGTTGTGAAGATGATGAATTATTAATTCTCGTATTCATTGTTGTATTATACAAATTACATCTTGGGTTATGATATTCTGCTTCAGTTTGAGTTCCAAAGAATGAAAAAATATTATTTTTATACAAGTTTTCCCAAGCCCCAGCAAGTGTGCTATCTTGTGGTGATCCAATACTTTTCTCATAATCATCTTGTACATATATTGAATCTTTTGATACGAACTCATTGTTTTTTGTATTTGCAACAACAGTATAATTGCTATAATATTTATAATTTCCTATTGTAAGTCCCTGTAGAAAAGAAACAACTGTCATATTGTTAGCTATTGTATACCAATCATCTTCGCTTAAAACTGGCATTGTATATTCAAATGAGCTTGCTGTATAATCATTAAAATTTTTGATTGATGTTACAAGACTAGACTCTATAGAACTTACTATTACATCAATTCTATGGTTGTTAAATGATGAAGATTCTAATTCCGGATTATTTCCACTTTCTTTATAGTCAAATATTTTTCCAGTATCATAAGATGTTTTTACATGCGTATCTGCATCACTTCCTAATTGTGTAACATATTTTTCCTTATATGTATCAGTTTGAATAACATCATTATATTGCTTATCTGATGTGTATATATTTATTTGACTTAATATTGGGTATAACTTTTCACTGAAATCTTTTGCATTTTTGTAATAATAATATGCATTTATATCTTTAAAATAAGTTCCCTTATTATTAACCAAATCATTAGTTGTCCATGTTTGGTCTCCATTTAAATAGTCAACAACTGAATCTAACTCATTTTTATTTAAATATACTCGTAAATTATTTTCTAATCTAAATACAGGATATCCATCATATGAGTTATTGAAACTTGTATTTAGAATTTGGTTACCTATAGCTGTTTTGTAGCTTGCAGGTGGATTAGTTTTAATATAATCATCAAAATAATATTTTACACTATTATAAATAATATAATTATAATATTTAGTATCATTCTTTTTTGTATGGTATATTCTTTGATTATTACTAATTGTATAATAATTATCAGTAGTAGATATATATTCCCCCAAAGTTTCAGGTTCTGCAACAATTCTATTATCTTTTTTTACAGTTTTTGTTGTATTATCAATAGTTATCCCATCTGCAGCTATATAATATCCTGATTTTGATATAAACTTTTTTTCTCCATTTTCAGTATATGTGCCATATACTGAAATATAATTATCAAGTGAATAATTAACAATTATATCATAATCTGTATTTTTATATTCGCAAGAATAATATACATATGATTTAAGACCATATTCAGTATCTCTATTAAGAGTAGCATCAGTTGAAAACTGTGGCTTTCCATTTGAAATCGAGGCTGAATTTTTATAACATCCATAAACATAATATCCATCATATAATGTATATATCATTGCTGGGACATACGTTCTTAAATCATCTTTACTATATCCGCTTGAAGAAAGACCTGTAGCTAAACTATTGAAGAATGAATTTACTGAAGCATTTATATCTCTAATTTTTGACTCGTTAACTCCAGTATAATTGTTATTTAATGTATTCATTTGATATGCTCTGACAGCATCATAAGTAGAATTAAGCAATAATGTGTCATACGAAGATTGCTTATTTGAAACTTTTATAAGATTTCCTGTATATATTGATAACACCAGTGATATAGGAAGTATTATTATTACAAAAATAACTGCTAAATGTTGTATCTTCATTTATTTACCTTTCATAAAAATTTATTGTCTATTAATTATAAATATAAAGTAACTCGAAATCCAATGTTATAATGAGAGCATGTATTATTATCATAACTTCTGCATCCCGCAGGATTATTTGAAAAACTATTATCAATACTTCCTCCACGATAAACATACTTAGAACTTGAATTTGCATAAGATTCTGTTATCCACTCCCATGTATTTCCTCCCATATCATATATATTACATACTGATGTGGTTTTTCCTGTAGGTATCAAAGTTGACGTTCCTGTTCCTTTTGTTTGTGTATTTCCATTGATATCTGTATATGTAAATGATGTATTATTATAATTTCCTTGTGTTGTATTTGTTGAATATCCATCTACTGTTGCATCAATAAATTTTAATGCTGTATCCCATGCATAACTATTGCATAACTCACTCATTAATGAATAATCATAATGACTAGATACTTCCACTGCTAATTTCTTTGCTTGGTCTATTGTTACATAATTATATACGAACTGATTATTTTTTTCTAGCACCTCTCCCAAATCAGCCATAGTCATTTTTGTTTTGTCTCCAGATTCTGTCCTTTGTGAATTTATCCCAGCCTCATATCTGCCAATGTAATAGCCACCATTATCTTTTATACTATTTTGCTCATTATTATCACTTGACATATTTTCTGAATATCCACCATAGTACCCGTCTTGCTTTTGAAAGTCATATCTATCATACTTTAAGCTTCCATTTGCTCCATCTATTGTACATGGTATCCATACATATTGATTACCATTTGTGTCTTCTATTACTACTCCTCCTGCTACTTTTGTTGCTGAATCACTTGCTATTTTAAATCCAGCTGGAACTTTTATTTTTGCTGGCGTTGTACTTGAGTCTGTTATTTCTGTATTACTATTATAGTATTCTCCTTCTTCCTTTGCTTCTTTGACAGTTGTAGCTTTAATTGTGTATCCTACATCTGCATCTATATATACTTTTAAATTTGACAATTGATTTGTTTGGTTACTTTCAGATTCTTTATACTCTGTTGCTGTATTTTTTGTCTTTTCTACTATTTCTGTATTTAATGTTACCTTAATAGTTACTGATGCTAATATTAATAAAACTATTATTGTTATAACTAGTGAAATCATAGTAATTCCACTTTCTCTTTTCCAAAGTTTTTCTATCTTTCGATTCATCTTTTTACCTCACTTAAACTTAAGTTTTCATATTTTGCATCATATTTTTATTTCTTCTATTATTCTGTACTTCTTAACTTTGATTCTGATTATTTTTACATATTATACTATAATCTTTTTCTAGCGATTTAGTTATTTTCATTTTACATTATCTGTTTATTTTTTGCAATACATTTTTTTAATTATGCGTTAAAAAGTTTATGTGTTTAATTAAAGTATCAAATTTTATTCATAAGTTTTAGTTGCTAGGAATATATTTTTTATATGATACAAGTTTTAAAATTAAAAGATTTAATTAAATATATTTTTTTAATAATTATTGCTATT
This sequence comes from Bacillota bacterium, assembly GCA_052036095.1. Classification (GTDB taxonomy): domain Bacteria; phylum Bacillota; class Clostridia; order TANB77; family CAG-508; genus CAG-793. The sequence goes on along the minus strand of JBPOHA010000056.1, from coordinate 59,348 downwards.
GCTATAATCTTTATTTTTTATTTTCTTTTTTCTTTTTTGAATAGAGATAATTCTAACTTAATGCATTATTTTTTTAATGATAGTATCGGAGAAATTAACTCGATGTATAATTCAACTTCTAATTCTCAAAACAATATTATTAATATTATTTTTGAAAATAGTATTTTATCTGATATTAATATTGTTAAATCAATAAAAGACAATGATGGAAATTTAATCGATTATAAAAAATTAGCTTCCTATAATAATTACGCAGGAAATTCTTCAACTAATTATGATTTAATGCAGAATAGTTCAATTACTCAAGATACCACTAATTCTAATAATATCAATAATTCAAATCTTTTAAGCAATAGTAATTCTGAAATTGAGCAAGCTCAAACTGATGTAAAAACTGAAATTATTCCTAATAGTGTAAACCCTAGATCTACTAATGATTATTATGGAGTTAAAATAAATAATGGAACTGATTATACTTTAACTGAAGATATGCTCACTCCTAATATTGAGGTTAATAAAAAGAAAATAGGAATTTATCATACACATACGTGTGAAAGCTATACTTCAAGTGATGCATATAATTATGAACCAACAGGTACATTTAGAACCACTGATTTAAATTTTAGTGTAGCAAAAGTTGGAGATGAACTTGAAAATCAATTAAAATCTTATGGTGTTCAAGTTGATCATAATAAAACTTACCATGATTATCCTGCATATAATGGATCATATTCTCGCTCTTTAGAAACAGCAAAAGCTATACTTTCTAGTAACCCTGATACTGACATTATTATTGATTTGCACAGAGATGCAATTGGAGATGAAAGTTATGCTCCAAAAGTAAAGATTGGAGATGAATATGTATCTCAATTAATGTTCGTAATTGGTTCTAATGTTGCTAATCCTGTTAATTCTAACTGGAATCAAAATCTTAAATTTGCTATAAAGTTGCAACAAAAAGCCAATGATATGTATCCTGGATTATTTAAGCCAATTATTCTAAGAAATTCAGAATACAATCAACATATTTCTAAAGCAGCTTGCATTATTGAGGTTGGAGCTACTGGAAATACTTTAGATGAAAGTATTAATGCTATGAAATATTTAGCAAAAATTCTGCAAGAATTTTAAATTTATTTTGTATTAGTTTTGCTTTTTTTGTATATTTGTATATTTTTTGTACAAGATAATTAAAATAATAATTATAATATTTTTAATAGATAGATAAATAAATATGATTGTGCATATCTATAAAATATTTTTAATACCAAAATTTCATTTATATTTTATGATATTTTTGATTTTAAAAATTAATAATAGACTAAGAAAGGAATATCTTCATAAATATGAATCTAATTAAAAGAATCTTTGCCGATTTATTTGCAGATAATAATGATGAATATAGTTTTACATTGCCTATAAAAAATGGTGAATATGATAATAAGTTTCATCCTGATGATACTTTAAAAAATCAGAAAGTATCACCTAATATAGATATCAATCTTGAATATATTAATGTTAGATTTAATTGTTTAATTAACTCCGATATTAAGATTCGTGATTTTTTAATAAATGTCAGAAGCAAGCAATATAAGGCTTTTATAGTCTATATTGACGGTATGGTGGATGATAAATCCATTAATGATTTTATATTAAATCCTCTTATGTTAAAAAATCTAGCTAATCAAAATAATTCTCCACAAGTTATATCAAAATCAGTTTCTAAAACGATTTCTGTAAGACCTGTAAAAAAATTTAATATTGCAGACTATATATCTGATAGCCTTTTGCCTCAAAATTCAATAGAAAGAGTTAATTCATTTGAAAAGGTAATTACAGACATTTCTTCTGGAAATTGTCTGCTTTTTGTTGACACTATGGATTATGCTTTTGATGTTTCTGCTAAAAAATTTCAAATGAGAAGTGTATCTGAGCCTAAAAGTGAGCCCCTTGTAAAAGGATCTAAAGAAGGATTCGTCGAAAATTTACGTACTAATACAGCAATGTTAAGACGCAATTTGTGCAATGAAAATTTGATAATTGAAAATCTTACTGTTGGCAAATTAAAAAAGAATCCTTGCTCTGTATGTTATTTAAAAAATATTGCAAATGCTGACTTAGTTGCTGAAGTTAAATATAGAATTAATAATCTTGATGTAGATTATATTGTTTCAATTGGTGAACTTGGTGAAATGATAAAAGATGATATTAGTACAAGCCTCCCAGAGGTATTATCAACTGAAAGGGTTGACCGTGCAACTAATTTTTTGCTTCAAGGAAGAGTCATAGTAATATATAATGGTTCTCCTTTTGTTTTAGTAATGCCTATAACTTTAATTGATTTCTTGTCATCACCAGAAGATAAAAACATTAATTATATTTTTGCTAACGTATTAAAAATTATTAGAGCAATAGCTTTTTTTGTTACTCTAACACTTCCTGGGCTTTATATTGCTATAATAACTTATCATAGAGAACTCATACCAACTGAACTTTTATTTTCTATAGTAGCATCACGTTCTTCTGTTCCTTTTATGGTTATAGTAGAAATTCTACTTATGGAACTATCATTTGAGATAATCCGTGAAGCAGGTCTTAGAGTTCCTTCCCCTCTTGGCACAACTGTTGGAATTGTAGGAGCTCTAGTATTAGGACAAGCTGCCGTTCAAGCTGATATAGTTTCTCCTATCTTGATAATTATTGTTGCTATAACAGCTATAAACTCTTTTGTAATACCTGACTTCTCCCTTAATCTACATTTACGTATTTTTCGATTTGCATATACAATGTTAGGCTTCCTTTCAGGTTTTTTAGGAATAGCTATAGGTCTTTTTATTCATTTAGCAATACTTTGTTCTTTAAAATCATTTGGAGTGTCATATCTTTCCCCTTATGCTCCTTTAAATGTAGTTAAAGGTGAAGGATATTTTTTAAGACCTGCATGGAAACGTGAAGAAAGGCCAAGCTTCCTTGACCCTAAAATAGGAAAGATACAAAAATCTAGAAGCTTGCAATGGAGAAAAAAATTTTAATTAATTATTTATAATTTGAATTAATCATAAAACTTTAATATTTTAGAAAGGAAGTAAAAAAATTAATGGAGACAGATAAAATCAATAATGTTGAAGCAATCTTTTTAATTATAATTGTTATGCTAACACATATTATTTTAAGTTTACCTAATAGTATTTTAATATCTACTGGTCCAGCTGCTGTCATTAATACTTTGTATGTTTCAATATTAGTTATTATCTTTTTTCTTATTATTAATAAATTATTTAGTCCTTTCGAAAATAAAGATATTATTGACGTTTCAGAATTTGTTGGTGGGAAACCTCTTAAAATTCTTACATCTATACTTTATTGTGGATATTTAATTTTTATTTCATCAATTCTACTACTTAACTTTTCAGAAAATTTGCAAATAATATATTACCCAAATGCTAAGATTTGGTCAATTATACTTATATTTATTATTGTTGCCGTTATAGTAAATAAACTTGGTTTTAAAAATGTAGTTAAGTCTAATGCACTTATAATACCACTTATTTTAGTAAGTATTATAATTATTTTTTGTGCATCTTTTAGTGAATTAGAACCTGAAAAAATGTTGCCTTTAATTGGTTATGGCTTTTCTGAAACTTTTATTAAAGGTAGCAGTAATGTATTTGCTTTTGGTGGATTAATATATTTATTTTTAATTCGTCCTAATTTAAAAAATAGTAAAGATTATAAAAAAATTGGAATAATTTCAATTATTATCTCAGCATTATATTTGATTTTAAGTGTTGCCTCGCTATTACTTCAATTCCCTTTTATTCAAACAGGAACTGAAGTATTATCTGCTTACTTAACTTGCAGAAATATTGAATTTGGTAAGTTTTTTGAAAGAACTGATGCTCTATTTATCTTTATATGGATACTTGCTTTTATCTCATATATATCTGTGATTATTGCTTATATAGTTAAAGTTAATAAGAAAAATATTAGTATAAAAAATCCTTCAATTTTAATATATCTTATAGCTATATTAATTTTTATTATTACATTAATTCCACAGAATATAGTTCAAATTACTTTTTTAAAGAATGTTATATATAAATATCTAGCTATTGGAATTGTTTTTGCTTATAGTTTTATTATTTTGCTTATTGGATATATTAAAAAAAGTAGTATTGTTAAATTAAAGAAAAACTCAATTTAACATTAAAAGCAAATCTTAGCGTTTTATATTTTAGAAAAGTTTATCTTTCCTATTGTATAAATAAATATAAAATTAAAAATATATTCATTTATTTTACAAATTTGTTCAGATGTAACTAATTTAATAAAAATAATTGCACATATATTATTATAAAATATTATATTATGATTTAATATATAAGAAAGGAATTAGAATGAAAGCTAAAAAGATATTGGTTGTCTTGTTAATAATTGCATTATTGTTTTTTGCTGGAACAAATTCATCATCAATAAATACTATAGATGATTTAGCTTATGTTGTTGCTTTGGGTTTTGATAAAGGAAGTAATGGTTTATTAAAAATGAGCTTTCAAATAGCCATTCCATCTTCATCATCTTCTGGAAGTTCCAAATCTTCTAGTTCAAGTCAATCATCTTCATCTATTACAAATACTATTGAATGTAATACTATTGAATCTGGTATTAATCTAATAGATAGTTATGTTAGTAAAAAAATAAATTTATCTCATTGTAAGGTATTAGTTTTTTCTGAAGAATTAGCATCTACTGGAATTGCAAATTATGTGTATTCTCTAATGAATAATATTGAGATTAGACCAACTTGCAATGTAATAATCTCTCAATGTAATGCAGATTACTTTTTGACTAACTCTTCTCCTATGCTTGAACAATTATCTGCACGATATTATGAAATTGCAAAAAATTCAGAAAAGAATACAGGTTATACTGAAACTATAAAATTAAAAGATTTCTTTAGTGATTTAAATGATAGCTTTACTGAACCCTATGCTATTTTGGGAAATATAAGCTCTGCTGATAGCTCTGGTTTTTCATCTGGCACAAATCAAATTTATAATTTAGACGACTCAAGTTATTCATTAAATAATGAATCAAATTCTTCTGATAAAAATGTAGAAACTTTAGCTATTGCTGCTTTTAAGGATGGAAAAATTGTAGGTGAATTAGATGAAATTGAATCAATATGTCATTTGATAATAATTAATAAATTAAAAAACGCTACGATAAGTATTCCTAGTCCTTTTGAAGATTCTAAATATATTTCTCTTAATTTATATAATAGTAAATGCAAAAATACCGTTGAAATAATCAACGGTAATCCCTATATTGAATGCAATATTTCAATAAATTGCAAAGTTATGACGTCTACAAGCAATTCAAATTATTTAACTCCTGAAAATTCTAAAAAAATCGAAGATTTTGCAAACTCTTATATAAAGTCTCACATAGATGATTATTTGTATAAAACTTCTAAAGAATTTGATTCTGACATCTCATCATTTGGGAAATATGCTGTAAAGAATTTTTCCAATTGGAATGATTGGGTAAATTATGGTTGGATCAATAATTATAGAAATGCATTTTTCAAAACTACTGTAAATACAAATCTAAATTCAAGTTATCTAATCATAGGCACATAAAATTATTTATTCTCCCAAAACTAAAAAAATAGATTAAGTAATAATAATTATTATATATTTAATAAAATAAAAAGCAAACTATTCTAGAAAAATTAGACGTCAGGAACTCACAGTGAGCAATCTTTGATACTATATTAATATATGCATTTTAATGCTTTTACACCTAAATATGTTGATGACCGTTTTGCTCACGTTTCCCGAATGCTAATTTGTTCTTTCATAGTTTCTTTTTATTTTTTTATATTTTAAGATTTATATTAATTATTACTTTTATCTATTTTTTCAGTTTTGTGAGGTTCTGCAATTTTAAAGTCCACACGTCTTAATTCTTTATTTGCATCAATAACTTCTACCCTAACCTTGTCTCCTAATTTATATACTTTCTTTGTAGTTTTACCAATTAAAGTTTTATTAGCTTCATTATATTTGAAATAATCTCCATTAATATTTTCAAATCTTACTAAACCTTCGACTGTATTTTGTAATTCTACAAACATTCCAAAATTAGTAACACTTGAAATAATACCATCATATTGACTCCCAATCTTATCTTCCATATATTCTGCCATTTTCATATCATCACAATCTCTCTCTGCTTTTGTTGCATTTTGTTCACATTCAGATGATCTCATCGCATATTTTATAGCTTTTTTCCCATATTTTTCTCCGAAATATTCATCCATTTCGTAATTATTTTGTATATACATACTTATAATTCTGTGAATAAATAAGTCTGGATATCTTCTTATTGGTGATGTAAAATGACAATAATATTTACTAGCTATTCCAAAGTGTCCCTTATTTTCCGCTTCATATCTTGCAATTTTTAAAGTTCTCAATAATAAATTTGATACAACTTTTTCTTCTGGCTTCCCTTTTACATCCTCTAATATTTGTGAAAATGCTTTTGGTTTTATATCATCTTTTTTGCCTTTTAATTTGTATCCAAAATTAAATAATGCTTTATTTAATTCTACTATTTTTTCTTCTTCTGGCTTTTCATGTACTCTATATATAAAAGGGGCATTTAACCAGTAAAATCTCTCGGCAACTACTTCATTTGCTGTAAGCATAAATTGCTCAATTATCTCATTTGCGATTGTTGTTTCGTATGCTTCAACTTTTATTGGATGTCCAAACTTGTCCAATGTTATTTTACTTTCTGGAATATCAAGAGACAAATACCCATCTTTTTGCCTTCTAGTTTTTAAAATTTTAGAAAGCTCCTCCATTCTATTGAAATGATCAGCATATTTTAAAAGTTTTTCAATATCTTTCTTTTTTCCATATAATTTAATTTCATCATTTTTTAAATCTTCTTCTAACTTGCTTGATATATTTGCTGTTTTTATTGTTTTATTTTTAACTTTTTCATTCTTTAAGTTAATAAGTTTATTATCTAATTCTTCATTTGTACTTTTTACTTTTTCATGATTTTTCTTTTCTTCAATGCTTAAACTAATTATATCTGAAACTTCATGATAATTCATTCTTCTTGTAACTCTAATAACACTCTTTTTTATATCAGAATCAATAACTTTTCCATCTTGATTTATTTTCATAATTACAGATAATGCATATCTATCTTCATGTTGATTAAGACTGCATATTCCATTTGATAGTTCAGTTGGGAGCATTGGAATTACTCTATCTAGCATATATACACTAGTAGCTCTATTTAGTGCTTCTTTGTTAAGCTCACTTTCTTCTCTTACATAATTGCTAACATCAGCAATATGAACTCCTAATGTATATGTCCCATCATCATTTTTATTTACGCAAACGGCATCGTCTAAGTCTTTTGCATCTTCCCCATCTATAGTAAATATCTCTTCATTTCTTAAATCGAGTCTACCCTTCAATAAAATAGGCTCTTTGCTTACATTTTTAGCTTCTCTTATAACCTCATTTGAGAATTCATTAGGCAAATTGTATTGGCGAATAATTGATAACATATCAACACCAGTTTCATCTGCATATCCAAGAATCTCTGTAATTTTTCCTTCTGCTTTCTTACCTTTTATAGGTTGCTTTAAAATGCTAACAACAACTTTTTGATTGTCTTTAGCTTTTCCCCAATTAGATTTTGAAATAAAAACATCTTCTTTTATCTTCCTATCATCTGGAACGACAAATCCAAAATTTCTACTTTTTTTAAAAGTACCTACTAATCTAGTTAATTTTACTTCTTCCATATTTTCCTCTTTTTATTTTATTATTCTTATTATAAACAAATCAGAATCTTTATAGATACATATATAAACAAAAGGATGTATTTATGCAATACATCCTTAATATACATACATCAATAATAATTACAAAACATATACTTACTTTGAATTACTTATTTTACTAAAATACACATAACTCCAGTAACTATTGTTAAAACCGTGAATACAATTTCTAATATAATTGTATTCTTTTGTAATTTTCCAGTTTTAGTTCTGCTCTTATTTTTTTCATAATACTTATTAAATCTTGGATTTTCATAAGTATCTTCAACGGAATTATTATTATCCTTTGATTGAAATGTTGTTATAAGAATTAATGCTATACAAATTATAACATATACTACTAATAATATATTTTTTACTACTGTCATTTTATTTTCTCCCTATATTTAATTAACATACTTAGTTTATCACAATTGTTTCAAAAAATCAATACTTATCTCTATATATATTTTTTTCTTCATTCAGTTTTCAACTTGCATTTGCCTTTACATCCTTCTATTAATTGACCTATATATTTTTTATATAGGTGGTTTGTTAAACATATATTACTATGAGCAAATTTTATCTTACATATTTTCTACTTTCTTTCTTTTTCAATTTTTTCTGCTTCTTTTTGCTGTCTATTTCTTCCCAGTTGTCTTATTTGTTTTACATTTTTTAAATCAACGCACATTGTTTTCATACTTTTTTCAACTACATAATCTATTAAATCAGTGTCCATCATCTTTTTTTCAATCTTTTTAATCTCATTTTCTTTTTTATTTTCGTCAATTATTTTTTGAAAATTATTAATAACTATATCTTTAATACTTTTTTCTTCTTGTTCACCATTATATTCTATTCTATTTTTTTCTTTTTTAATTTCTCCATTTTCTCTTTGTTTTTTTGCTAATAGTTTCTTTGGCTTAGATATAGTTACAGATAATATTTGCTTATTTTCCAATTCGCTTAATTTCTTTTCAAACTCATTCCATTTTTCTTTAGATGTATTACTATTTATTAAAATATAATAAGTAGATATATTCTCTTCTATAATGTCTGCATTTTTTGTTATACCTAGTTCATCTAATTTATTAATTACAACTTGCATTAAATTATATATTTGATTATCGCAAAATGAATGACCATAATTATCATTCATATATTTAATTTTTCCAATCTCTAGTGTTGATATATCAGTATTACTAAATACCTGCAGTTGACTTTTAATATCTTTATTTAATAGTTCTTTTAAATTTTTGTTTAAGAATGTACTTTTTCGTTGCACACCTGGTATTACTGAATGTTGCAATATATCAGCTATTTGTAATACTTCCAAATCTCTTGGTAAAATTTTTATATTCGGATATTTTTTTTCGTATTTTTTATTTTCTTCTTTTAATGTTACATTTTCAAGAAATGATGGCTCTCTTTTCTCTTTTTCAATAATATCTTTTAAACTTTTATCTTTTTCAGTAATCTTATCTATTTTTCTTAAAATTTTTTTAATACTATTATACTTATTTTTTTTATAAATTTCATACTGTTCTTTTTTTAATTTATCAGTATCTATTCTTAATTGCACATCTATATCATCCAACAATTCTTTCATTATAATTTTTTTCTTAGATGAACTATTTAATAATAATTGCATTTTTTTTATTTTTCTTTTTTCCTTAGTTTCCATCATTAAATCTTCTGCTTTACTTTTAGAATCTTCTAATCCACTTATTCCTATTTTTGAAGCTCCAAAACTAATCGTAATGTAATCTTCCATTTTGCCATTTTTAGAATCTTGATTAATATATGCTTTAGTATTGTTAAGTTCATTAAGTATATTTGATTTTTTATTTTCATCTATACTATGAGGAATAAATATATAAATTTCATCTCCCATTTTTCCTATATCATAACTTGGAATTCCATTATCTCTAAGGACCTTTCTTATATTTTTTATAAGACTGGAAAGTGCAGAATCAACTCTATTTTGATTTTTATACTTTATATTTAATTTTCCTAAATTATCTATATCACCCATAAATATAGTGCTTTTTCCATTTTTTAATAAGTAATTATTATTCCTTGATAATTCATCTTCAACTCTAGTCATAAAAGTTTCGTATGTGCATACATTGTCCATCTTATCTAGTATTCCATATTTGCAAATAATATTTATAGCATTCTTTACTTCATTTTGAAAATTTTCTTTATTATTTTCCACTATGCTTTTAATTCTCCTTATTGCTATTCCTATGTAGTGTTTCCATATCTTAGCATTAATAATCTTAATTTTTTAATTAAATTTTATTGTACAAAGAAATTTAGTATACCACTTGAGTATGGTGCAATATCATATTGTTGATAAAAGATTACAGCTGCAGTTGTACCATTAGTCAAATAAAAATTTTCTACTTTAAAATTATTGACTACAAGGGGACAATAATTATCAAAATAATAATTATTTCCTTTTTTAATATTTTCTTCAATTTGATTATTAATTTTTGTAAGTATCTCTGATACATAATTTGGATTTTTAGGAAAAATTTCCTTTAATTCTATTATATGTTGTCTTTCAATATTCCAAGTTTGAGACGTTCTCGTTGTATTACCATGTGCACCACCTGTATATATATAATTATCTGTATATAAACTAATAATTTTTTCATAATTATATGTTACTAAATAATTTGAAATAATCTCATAAACCATTATTGGATAATTATTTTTAATATTATAATTATATAGTTTTTTTGACTCTTCAAATAATTCACTTTCACATTTTTTTTGCAGTTCTAATGCCCTCGTATAATTAAGTAAATTAAATTTATCATATCCTCTTATTTGTGGAAACTCTATTTTATATTTTAAAATTGCTACTCCATTATATGTCATTTTCTTTTGTAAAATTTTAGTTTCTATATAAAACAAATAAACCTCCAAAATATGAATATCTCTTTTATTATATTCACCTCTTGAAGATTTGATAATAGTTTTTATATTTTTTTTGTATTCATCGTCCTAAAAGAATTTAATACTGCAATTATTGTAACTCCAACATCTGCAAATACTGCTTCCCACATTGTTGCAATTCCAAATGCACTCAAAATTAATATTAATATTTTTATCATAATTGCAAATGTTATATTTTCTTTTGCAATTTTAATTGTATTTTTTGCAATTCTTATTGCCTTTGCTACTTTTGATGGTTCGTCTGTCATTACAACTATATCAGATGCTTCAATCGCTGCATCTGAGCCAAGCCCTCCCATTGCAATTCCAATATCAGCTCTTGCTAATACTGGGGCATCATTTATTCCATCTCCAACAAAAGCAACTTTTCCTAATCTATTCTTTACATTATTTGTTAGTAAATTTTCTATCTTTTTAACTTTTTCTGTTGGCAATAATTCTGCATATACTTTGTTTATTTTTAAATCTTTTGCCACCTTTTCTGCTATCTGTTTTTTGTCCCCTGTAAGCATAATAATATCCGTTATTCCAAGTTTCTTTAAATTATTTATTGCATATCTACTATCTTCTTTCTCTTGATCTGCAATTATAATTTTACCAATATATTTGTTATCTACCGCAACATATAGAATTGTACCACTAATACTATTCATTGTATTTTCTTTTAAACTCCCTATTGGAGTTACAATGCTATTTTTAAATTTATCTTTTATATTATTTTGATTTTCGGAGTTACACTCATTATTAAAAAACACTAATTCTTTTTCAAAATATTGAACTTTCTTTTCTTTCATTAATTCTAAATTTCCAACGACAACTTTCTCTTTGCTAACTTTACACTCAATTCCTTTACCTGCTATTTCATTTATATCAGATATCTTACTAGTATCAATCTTATCTCGGTACATTTTTTTTACAGAACTTGCGATTGGATGATTAGAATAATTTTCAGCATATACTGCATATTCTATAATTTTATTTTTTAATTCATTATCATTTTCATCACTGTTGTAGCTTTTATAATCAATTTTCTTAATATTTTGTGATTGCGTTTTTTCTTGTTCATCAGTGTTCTTTGATTTAAAATCATTTTCTAAATTATTAGATTGTAATTCAAGGTAAAACTTTGAAGGAATTATTTCTTTTACTTCAAATTTTCCTTTTGTTAATGTCCCAGTCTTATCAAAAACCACTGTACTTACTTTTGAAAGAGTGTCAATATAGTTTCCGCCCTTTATTAATATACCTGATTTTGATGCTCCTCCAATTCCTCCAAAAAAGCTAAGTGGTACTGAAATTACTAATGCACATGGGCATGATATAACTAAGAAAGTTAACGCTCTATAAATCCATTCGTACGATGTGCCAATTTTTAATATAAATCCTGGTATAATTGCAATTAATAATGCTGATAAAACAACTATTGGAGTATAAATCTTTGAAAACTTTGTTATAAAGTTTTCTGTTTCAGCTTTTTTATTGCTTGCATTTTGAACTAAATTAATAATTTTACTAACAGTAGACTCTCCAAATTCTTTTTCTACTTTTACTGAAATAATTCCTGTTAAATTAATACATCCACTTATAATTTTTTCACCTATATTAGCTTCTCTTGGCATTGCTTCACCTGTTAAAGCTGATGTGTCTAGTGTAGTTTTTCCTTCAATTATAACACCATCTAATGGTATTTTCTCTCCAGGTTTTATAACTATAATATCTCCTATTTTAACATCTTTAGGATTAACTTTTTTTAAATTTCCATCTTCTGATTGTATGTTTGCGAAGTCTGGCCTAATATCCATTAAATCTGTAATTGACTTTCTAGATTTGTCAGTTGCATAATCTTCAAATAATTCTCCAACTTTATAAAATAGCATTACAGCTATTGCTTCTGGATATTCCTTTATTGCAAATGCTCCAATTGTAGCTATTGTCATTAAAAAACTCTCATCAAAAAGTCTTCCTTTAAATATATTTTTTACTGCCTCTATAATTACATCATATCCACTTATTATATAGCATAGTGCAAATAATACTATTTTTATAGTTTCGTTTTGAATCCCACTACAAATAGTAATCAAAAATAATATTCCACTTGCAATAATTTGTGCTAATTTTTTCTTATCCATTTTAAATTTGTTCCTTGCGTAATATATTTAAGTTTTTTTGAGGCTTTACCTATAAACCTTTTTTTAATTTCATTTTATTATTTAATACCATAGTTCAATATAATTAATATAAAATATTATCTAGCTCTCTATAATTAATAAAAATATTATCTAGCTCTCTCTATATATAATTCAATTATAATATAGTTTTATTTTAAGTAATATTCTAAAATTTTATTCTTTCTTTTAATATAGATTATTATTTTCTATTCATAGTATGGATTACACCTTTTTCCAATATTTCTTTTACACATTCATCAGAAAGAGAATAGTATACAATCTTTCCTTCTCTTCTCGACTTTACTAGATTCATCTCTTTTAGTGAACTTAGCTGATGTGATATTGCAGATTTTGTAAGTTTATTTATACAAGCTAAGTCACATACGCACATTTCTGAAATATCTAGCGCCCATAAGATTTTCACTTTTGTACTATCACTAAATATTTTATAAAAATTAGCTAAAGATTCTATTTTTTTGTCATTTGGTAATTGGTCAATTACTGTATCTACTACCTCCTGATGTATTACTGTGCAATCGCACATATCAAGTTTCTTTTCCATATTATTTTCAATGATATATTTAATTTTTAAATAATCATTTCCTCCTTTTAATATTTTTTATTTATTATTATGAAAATCTTTTTATCACTTATTTTTTCATTAAATTGTTTATTATTTAATTTCTTATTTTAAATTTTCTATATATTTTCCATTTTTCTAGATGCTATAATTATTTTTTTATTTATATATTATGTATACAGTTGAATATGTATTCAACTATTTTTATTATTATAGTTGAATGTGTATTCAATTGTCAATAGAAAAAAGAAATAAGTATTTTTGAAGTGAGCCATCTTTATTAAACTTTTTTCTAATAATTTTGGTTCTGTACAAAAATACTTATTTCTCTTACTTTACTTTTTCTTTACCTTTTGATATTTTCATTTTTATTAATTTATTTGTATTTACAAAAATAATTACGTATGCAATTGATAAGCAACTGCCTGCAAGTACATCACTGACGTAATGAACTCCTAAGTAAATCCTACTAAAATCAATTAAAACAATTAATAAAGATAATAATATTGAATAGATTACTTTTTCTTTCTTCGTTTTTACTTTTGTGCAAATAATATATATAAGTAATCCATAAAATGCAGTGCTTATCATAGCATGTCCTGATGGAAAACTATAACCATTTTCTTGTATTAATCTCAAATTATTAGGTCTAGGTCTTGCAAAGATATTTTTTAATATTACATTCAATAATGCTACTATTACTACATTTATAGGGATTATAATTTTTGTATTTTTATCTTTTGCAAATATTGCAATTAATATTGCAGTAGTTACAATAACATAAGCACTTCCTAGATACGTAAAAATCTTGAAAAAGCTATTAAATAAATTATTTCTATGTACAAGTATAAAATTATATATTGTAAAGTCAAAATTAAATATTTCTTTTTCAAAAACGTCTTCTGCAATTTTAAAAAACAATACTAAAAAAAATACTAATATCAAACACCATAGCCAATTTTCTTTAATTGTGCTTTTAATCTTTTCCTTTTTCATTCTTAATGTCAAACCCCTCATTATTACGATAAAATTCATTAAGCTATAATTATGAAAACATGATTATAGCTTAAGCTTTTTATTAATTTATTATTTATATTATTTTGAATCTAGTATCTTATTTATTAGTTGTCGAGCCAAATCCACCTTTTCTTTCACCTTCAGCAATATCATCATCTGCTACTAAATATTTTTCAAAAATTCCTTGCCCAATGCAATCACCCTTTTTGATTTCAACATCAACATCTTTTACATTATAAAATGCAAACATAATTGCACCGTCGTTATCCTCATTTCCATAATAGTCTTTGTCTACTATTCCAACACTATTAGCTAATATTAGACCTTTTTTCTTTGGATTAGAACTTCTATTATATAAGCATAGCATTTCATCATCTTGCATATATGCTTTAATTCCAGTTTTTATTAATGTTGGATTACAACCTGGTTTAAAAGCTGGAACTATTGTATCTTCTGCTGCTTCAAAATCATATCCTGCTGAATATTTTGTTTTTCTTACTGGCAAATTAATCTCTGAATTTTCAAATCCTTTTGCTACTTCAAATCCTCTTGTTTTCATATTTCTACCTCTTTCTATTGCTTATGTGTATTAACAATCTTCTTAGATATATTATTTATAAATCTTATTATACATAAATCTTTTATAAAAATAAACTTTTCTATTGTTATACTTTAAATTTTAACTTAGTATATCATATATAATTTAAATAATCTATATTTTATAAAAAATTAAATTCTATATATTAATTAAAATCGATAATATCTTAATTAAAAACAATAGCTTAATTAAAAACAATAATATCTTAATTAAAAACAATAATATCTTAATTTAAAATCGATAATATCTTAATTAAAAACAATAATATCTTAATTAAAATCGATAATATCCCAAAATTATAAAATATTATTGTAGCATTTTTTAATCCTTAAATTCTTTTGCGAGTTTTCCTATTGCCTTGGTTTCAATTCTTGAAACATAGCTACGTGATATTCCCATACCCTTTGCTATTTGATTTTGAGTCATTGGTTCTTCTCCATTTAATCCAAATCTAAGCTCTATTATAGTTCTTTCTCTTCCTTTTAAAATTTCTTTTATTTTTTCATATAATTTTTTAATTTTTAGTTTTAAGTCAATTTCTTCATCTATTGGTTTATCGTCATTTTCTAATACTTCTTTTAATGTTACTGTATTGTCATCTTTATCTTTTCCTATTGGATCTTCTAGGTATACTTCTGTATTTTGTCTCTTAGTTGAACGCAAATACATTAGTACTTCGTTTTCTATACATCTTGAAATGTATGTTGATAATTTAATTGATTTTTTTGAATTATAACTATTAATACCTTTTATTAATCCTATTGATCCTATTGATATCAAATCATCTTGATCAGCTTTTGTATTTGAATACTTTTTGCAAACATGTGCAACTAGTCTTAAATTATGTTCTATTAAAATGTTCTTTGCTTCTTCATCTCCATTTTCCATTAGTTCTATGTATTTTTTCTCATCTTCTTGATTTAATGTTTCTGGAAATAAACTATTATTTGATATATATCCAACTGTATATATTGCTGAACTTAAAAATGTAAAGAAACCTGATAAAGTAATACCTAACATTTGCGCCTCCCATATTTTCATATATCTAATTATATGTTTTGTTTTCTTTGAAAGTGCATGTACGGCTAAGAAAAAATTGCGGTGGTAAATGCCAACCGCAACTTAATTCTAAATAATTTTTTATAATAAATATAGCTTATTTTTATATCTAATATTTTATCTTTTTCTTCTAATTACCCAACCTTCTTCGCATTTTATTGGTAAATGAATTTTTATAGATTGTCCTTCTTTTCCTGGATTTACGCAGTCTACTTCTTCGTTTGTTTCAGTATCCCATAATTTGTTTATTGTGAATTCTTCAACTGAAACTTTATTTGGAATTAAGATTTCCATCTTATCTCCTACTTGTAATTTATTTCCTATTTTTATAATGCTTTTATCTTCATTGTATGCAATTACTTGTCCGCCATATTCATATTCTTGATTATATTGTTTTCCTTCATATTCTTGAAAATCTTTATTATTTTTATCATTGAAGAAAAATTCTGTAAGTCCTCTAGTTTTCGTTTTTTCAAGCTCTTTCAAATATTTTGTATAATCATATCCTTTAGGATCTTTAATATAATCATCTATTGCATTTCTATATACATTAACAACACTAGCAACATAATATTCCGATTTTAGTCTACCTTCTATTTTCAAACTGGTAATTCCCATTTCTACTATGTCTGGTATTCTTCTAATTAGGCATAAATCTTTTGATGATAATATGTATGTGCCATTTTCATCTGTTTCGACTGGCATCATATTTCCCGGATTATTCTTTTCTTCAAGATACATATTGTATGCCCATCTGCAACTTTGTGCACAATCGCCCATGTTTGCATTTCTGCATGCTAAGAAATCACTTAAATAGCATCTTCCTGAATATGCCCAGCATATTGCTCCATGAATAAATATTTCTGTTTCTAATCCTTGAGGAGTGTTTTCTATCAAATATTTCATTTGTTCTTTATTCATTTCTCTTGAAAGTATTACTCTTTTTGCTCCATTTTTATACCAAAAGTTTGCAGAATGTGCACTTAAAGTATTTGCTTGTGTACTTATATGAATTGGAATGTCTGGAGCTATTTTTTTTATTAATTCAATTACTCCTCCATCTGATGCTATTATTGCATCAACTGCTAATTTATTGAGCATTTTTACTTGTTCTTCAATTTGCTCATACATATTATCAGGTGCATATATGTTTATCGTTGCATATACTTTTTTTCCAATACTATGTGCATATTCTATTGTTTTTGCTAAATCATCATTGTCAACTTCTGCTCTGCTTCTTAATGATAGCTTTCCTGTGCCACAGTATACAGCATCTGCTCCATATAAGAATGCTGCTTTTGCTTTTTCAAATGAACCCGCTGGGGCTAATAATTCTGGTTTCTCCATATCTTTTCTATAATTACTTTTTGTAATCATATACTCCTTTACTATATTTTATTTTAAATAAACTATTGTTACTCCGTAATCTCCTTCTCCATATCCTGCTATATTAAAAGATTTTACATATTTACTTGTTTTCAAATATTGTTGTATTCCTTGTCGCAATTTTCCTGTACCTTTTCCATGTACTACTCTTACTTGATTTAAATGCGCCATTTTGCAATTATCTAAGTATTTATCTAAAATTTCTACTGCTGATGCAACATTTTCTCCTATCAAATTTATTTCAGTCATTGTATCTTTTGATTTATCATTTGTAAAATGTACTGTTGAATTCAAATCATTATTTTTCTTATCATATTGATTATTTAATTTTAACAATACACTTAAGTCTAATTTATTTTCGCCTCCAACTTTATCTAGTTCAGAGTTTAATTTATTTCTCATTGCATTGGCTTTTTTTAAATCTTCATCTTTCATATCGCTTTTTACTTTTTCATTCATTCTATTAAGGTTACGTATTATTTCATCCGCTTCCTCTTTAGCATCTAATAAAATTTCTCTAGCTTCATGTTTAGCTTTCTCAATCTTCTCTTCTTCTTTTTGAATCTTTTCAGAATTTTCTTTTTCTAATGATTTTCTTAATAGTTCAATTTGATTTAAATTTTTTTGTATTTCATCTTTTTCTTTTTCAATTTCTTTTCTATCATCATACATTTCTTTCATCAAAGTTTCGATATCTGTATCAGGTGCACTTACTAACTCTGATGCTCTATCAATTATATTAGATGGAATTCCTAATTTACTACTTATAGCAAAAGCATTACTTTTTCCTGGAATACCTATCAATATGTGATATGTTGGCTTCAATGTTTTTAAGTCAAATTCACAACTTGCATTTTCAAAGCCATCATTTGTAATACAATAATTTTTAATTTCATGATAGTGTGTTGTTGCTATTGTTAGCGCTCCCTCTTTGTGAAAATATTCCAATAAACTAATCGCAAGATTGGCACCTTCTATTGGATCTGTACCAGATCCTAATTCATCAACTAATATTAAACTGTCTGATGTAAAAGTATCAAGAATTTGTTTTATATTAACTATGTGTGCTGAAAATGTACTTAGTGATTCTTCAATGCTTTGCTCGTCACCAATATCAGCAAAAATATTATCAAATACTTTAATTATGCTTCCTTCTCTTACTGGTATATGCATTCCAGATTGAGCCATCGCACATAATAATCCAACAGTTTTTAATGTTACAGTTTTTCCACCTGTATTAGGGCCTGTAATTACTAATGTTTTAAATTTATCTCCTACGTAAACATCAATTGGTACTACTTTATTATAATCAATTATTGGATGTCTAGCTCCTTTGAAATCAATGAAAGAGCCTATATTAGGACAAGTTGCATTTTGTTCGATTGATAATTTAGCTTTAGCTTGTATAAAATCTAATCTTCCAATTACATTATTAGTTTGTTTTATATTTCCATATACTGGATAAAGAAGAGATGATAATTCTTCTAGTATTCTTTCTATTTCTTTGCTTTCTTCAACTGTCAAATTTCCTATTGCATTATTAGCTTCAAATACAGCCATAGGCTCTATATATACTGTTGAACCACTAGCTGATGTATCATGTACAAATCCGCTTATATTGTTTCTATATTCTCCCTTAACTGGAACTACAAATCTTCCATTTCTAATTGTTACAACTGAATCCATTATATATTTTGAATATGTATTAGAATGAATTATTGAATTAAGTTTATTTCGTATATCTAACTCTAAACTTTTCTTGTTTCTCCTTATTGAAGCTAATTTACTTGAAGCTTCATCAGCAATTGTATCTTCTGATAATATAGATCTAAATATTTTCTTTTCTATTTCTTCATTAGAATATAATAGCTCAAAATAATCTTTTAAACTAAATAATTCACTTTCAAAAAATTCAGAATCTTTATAATATTTTAATAATTCTCTTGATGTTTTTAATAATGTAGCCACCTCTAATAAAGATTTTGCAGATAAGCACATACTGCTTTCTATTCTCTTAATTATCAATGACATATCATCTATTTCACCAATTGGAAAACTACCCATACTGTGGGTTAATTTTAAGGCATCTGATGTTTCATTTAGTGCTTTTTGTACCTTTTCTTTTTCTGTGTATGGTTCTAATTTAAAAGCTATCTCCTTGCCAATGTATGTATGGCAAAAAGAAGCTAATTTTTCAATTATTACATTATATTCTAATTTATTTAAATATTTTTCTATCATGTATATATCCTTTTAAATCTCCAAATTTTATATTTTGTCAATTTCTTTAAAAGCTTCATCAACTGAGTATTCTTTTGTTTCTCCTTCAGCTACTTTGCTAGCTCTATTTTGTAATTTTGTTTTTAGATCATTAATATCTTTTATTACTAATCTATCTGGTAAATTATTTTCAAAACATTTTGTTGCTAAATAGTCAGCATAATTAAGTACTTCGATAGCCATTGAATCAGGAAGAGAATTTATTGTATCATATAATTCTTTTTTTGTATTAGTCATCCTTATACCTCCTTACATATTTTTCACTTTTATTATATCATTTTTTTCTTGAAATATCTACACTTATCTAAAATACTTGTATTTAATTTTATTATTCTACATCATGTCTTGCTAATATTTGGGCAGGTGTTTTTCTTAATATTTTTGTTAATGGCAATAGTCCAACTAAAATATTGACTCCACATATTATTAAAATACTTATTAGTATTGTTTCTTTATTTACTATAAAAGTGTTATTTATATACTTTATTTTAGAAATTCCATCTAATATATATGACATTAAAGCTATTCCTGGCATACTTCCACAAATTGTTATTGCTATTATTTCTCCTAAAAACATTCTATAAATATCTGCTTTCTTCACTCCTATTGCTCTTAGAACTCCTATTTCTTTTATTCTTGATAAGAATGATGAACGAATCATTAAATAAATCTCTATTAGTGATATAGCTAGTATTATCCCTGCATATAGTATTGAATTATTTATTGTATCTTTTCTTTTATTCATATAATCTTGTCTGTCTTTTTCGTAAGGATTTATAACATTTAAGCTATATTCATCTTTTAATTTTTCCATTACTTCTGCTTTTTGCTTTGTATGTACCATAAATCCAGTTTTCTTTGTTATTACATCATATTTTACTGTATTGCTATTAACTAAATATTCTTGTTTGTTTGTCTTACTTTCATAATATCCTACAACCGTTAATTGTGTATCATTAACTTTTGCATTTATTTGCTTGTTTAATTTCATTGTGTCTTTATTTGATGCATTTACTATAACTTCATAATCATCTTCTGGCATTCTTCCTTTTGTTAATTCAATATCATTTAAGCATAAATTGTAGTCAACTACTTTTGTTTCATTGTTGTCATTAGTTTCACCATTAAAATATATTCCTATTCCAAATGAACTTTGTACTGAATTATTTAGTATATTAATAAATAATGACTTATTTACATATATTGATGGATTTCCTAAATTTGCAATTCCAACGATTGTAAAATCATTCATATTGTCTATTTGTACTTTTCTATTTATTAGTTCTTCATTAGAATTTATTCCCATTCCTCTAATATCAATTTGTCCATTAGAAGGATTAATAAGTCTATCTGCTGTTAATTCATCAATAACTATCTCATATTCATTTTGTGGCATTCTGCCTAAAATAATATCATTTGAATTTACATCATCCAAACTTACCATTGAACCCGAAAGTTCGTAAGTTTGCTTAGCTAATTGATAATAATCATCTACTTTAAGTTTAAAACTAATTTTTCCATCTCCAGGAATTATATAATCAATTCCATCTATTCTTTCATATTTTTCGAAACCTTCAATGTTGCTCTTAACAGAGTCAACTTTTAAATAGTTTTTATCTGTAGTTATAAAATCACTATCTTTTACAATTTGTACACCTTTTATGTTGCAAACTGAATATACTATAAACATACTTGATGCAAAAAATCCTAGTATTAAAATCTTTTTTATAACTGAGTAATTTGAAATTCTTTTAAATCCTATTCCTAGTGATTTGAATATTCCATATATAGATTTGTATTTAACTTTATATTTTTTATCACTTGCTTTTTCAATACTATACTCATCTTTATTTATGTCATTTTTATCAATCTCTTTATAATGTTCATTTATAAATTCTATTGGAGAATTTTCATCAACAACTTCTACATTATCATTATCAGATTTTATATAAATATTTCCATTTTTCACTACTAAATTAACATTTATTTTATTGCTATTGTTGTTAGTTTCTTCTGAATAAACATTGATATTGAAATTTTCTGTTTGTATGTCTTGAGTGTTTTTTAAATCTTTCAAATATATTTTATTATCTAATCTATATTCCAAGGATTCTTTTGGTTCATTTTTATAATCTTTAACTACTTTTCCATCAATTATTTCTAATATTCTTGAAGCATAAAACCTTGCTAAATCTTCTTCATGTGTAACTAATATAACAAGTTTTTCTTTTGAGATAGCTTTTAATATATTCATTATTTCAAGTGAATTTTTGCTATCGAGATTTCCTGTTGGTTCATCTGCTATTACTATATTAGGATTTTTTACTATAGCTCTTGCTATTGCAACTCTTTGCTTTTCACCACCTGAAAGCATTTTAGCTGGTCTTGCTCTATATCTATACATATTTACTGAATTTAAAACATAATTAACTCTTTTTTCTATTTCTTTTTTATCTTTCAATCCAGTCATTTTTAGCGAAAGTGCAACATTATCATATACACTCATATTTTCAAGCAATTTATAATCTTGAAAAATATATCCAACATTTATATTTCTGATTTTGTCTACTTTACCAGAAAATATGCTAGTTATTTTTTTGCCATTTACATATATTTTACCTTTGTTTATTTTATCAAGTCCACCAATAGCATTTAGAAGTGTTGTCTTTCCACTTCCAGACTGTCCTAAAATTACGCACATTCCTTTATTTTCTAGTTCAAATGAGGTATTGTCAATAATATGTATTTGATTTCTATGATGTCTATTGAAATATTTATTTACTTTTTCTACTTTTACCATATTTTCATTATTATTTTCCATACTGCTTATACCTCCTCATCATAAGTTCTAATAATTGTATCTTTAAAAATCTTTTTAGAGAATTTTTTTGAAATAAGTCTAATCATTATAAATACAATTATATACATTAATATAAATTCTTTTTGGCTTAAGCAATTAGCTAAATTTGTAAGCCACTCTACATTAATAATATTATTTTTAATTAGGTATATTATAATTAATATAACACAATATGAAATCGTTGAATTTAAAAATAGCTCAATATCTAATATTCTTTTTAAATCTTTTTTGTTTGCTCCAAGCATCCTTAATGTTGTAAAATATATGTTTCTTGATTTTAATATTAATTTTATTATTAAATATGAAATAAAGAATAATACAATTATTAATATTATTGTTACAACCGTTCTTATTATTTGTATTATTTTTTTGCTTTGCGTTGCGTAATCTATTTTATAATCTGATACTTTTCTTGCTTTAATATTAAGATTGCTTAAATCATCTAAGGTTTTGTCTATGTTTTTTTCATCCTTTACAAATACACTTGCTTGATATGTAGGTTTATTATATAAATTATTATAATCATCTTTATTTACAAATATTGCATATTGATATTTTTCAAAACTTGTAAATCCGGTTTTTGATTTTAAATTATTTTTATTAAAAGTTTGTGTTACTTCTAAGTCTAATTCATCATCATAATATATATTATGTATAAAAATTTGTAATGATTGTCCTTTTATTTTGTTGTTTTTAAATTGATATTTTAGATCATCATTTACTAATACTTCTCCACTTTCGACTTTATCTGTTGGTACTATTTGATAATCTACATATTTATTATTAAATAATATCTTTTCTGTGCTGTAGCTTCTATTTGTAAAAGTTCTTAAATTTTCAAATACTTTATCTTTTGCATAAATTTTAGTATTAAAATCTGTTGAATTTTCAACATACTTTATTCCAACTATGATTAATTTTCCTAAGTCACTTGACTGTCCTAGCATATCTTCTGGATTATCAATATAAAATTCTTGATTTAGAACTTCGTCTTCATGTTTTGATGCAACATTTTCTTTATTTAAAACAATAATTACCTCATCATCATTTTCAGGAAGTCTGCCCACATCTAGCTTATCTTTAAAATTATTTATACTATTAACATTTCCATAAAATGAAATTGAATAATTTTTTTGTGCGTTCCACTCTTCTCCTTTATCAAGTACAATAGATTTATCTAAAAACAAATCATTTTTTACAATATAATCAATATTTTCTAATCCAGCTATTTTATTAAAATCATCTTCTGAAAATGATGTTTTATCTGATTTTTTCATTACAATTCTCTTATCTGAAGTGTTTTGAAAAATAAGACTATAGCTATCATCAAGTTTTGTTTTTTCTATTAATGTAAAAGCTGAATATTCCATGTATAGTGCTGAAATCGTAAAAGAGAACACAAAAAATAATAATATAAATTTTGATCTTATATTAAAAGTATTTCGTATTCCTATTCGTAATCTATTAAAAGCAGTAATCTTATTATGAGTATTTTCTTTTAGTTGTACATCATTTGTGACTTTTTTTATCTCATTATTCTCTACTATTTTACCATCATGCATTTTTACTATTCTAGTAGCATATTTTTCTACTTGCTCAATATTATGTGTTACCATTACTACTAATTTATCTTTTGCTACTTTTTTAAGTATTTCAATTACTTCACTTGCAGATTTCGAGTCTAAATTTCCTGTTGGCTCATCTGCTACAATAATTGGTGTGTCTTTTACTACTGCTCTTGCAATAGCAACTCTTTGTTTTTGTCCTCCTGATAATTTAGATACTTTTGTGTTTTTGAATTTAGTTAATCCAACTTGTTCAATAATATCTAATATTTTTTGTTTAACTTCTCTTTTCTTATATCCATTTAGAAGTAGAACTAATTCAATATTTTGATATACTGTATATGAATTTACTAGATTAAATGCTTGAAAAATATTTGCAATATATTTTCTTCTATAATCTTCAAAATCTTTTTCAGTATAATGGCTAGTTTCCTTGCCATTTATATACATTTCTCCTTCTTCATAATTATCAAGTCCTGAAATAACATTTAAAAGTGTACTTTTTCCACTTCCAGATTCTCCTGTTATTACAACAAATTCGCCTAATTTTAGTTCTAAATTAGCTTTTGTAAAACCAGTTGCAATTATTCCCTTATTATAATAGAACTTCGACACATTTTCTAGTTTTAACATTTGTTTAATTCCCCTCATTATAAATTCATATATATAATATCATTAATATAGTTATTTATCAATGTTAATAAAAGATTTTAGTTTAATAAGTAAAAAATTAGCTCAATTTTAATTGTTTGAGCTAGTTCTTTAATCTATTTTGATGTAACTTCATAATTACTAATATCTGGTTCAATAAATACATTTTCATCTACATTGTTAAATTCATAATATTTATCTAAAATTTTGTTATTTTTATTTTTGATTTTTTAAAAGATTATCATATTCTTCTTTTGTCGCTTGTATCACTTCATCGTCACTTTGGTTAGAATTATGAAATGGGTAAATTCTTTGATTATTTGTAAGAATATATATATTCCAATATAGTTTAAATTCATTTCCGCAAAAATCTTTAAAGCTTAATATTGCTTTTGTAGCACTATCAATATTATTAAAATTGTCTATATATATTTCATATTTTAATATCTCATCTTCAACCTTTTGAGTTACTTTAAAATCTTTCTTTTCTTCACTATCCCATAAATTAAAATAATATTTAAGACATTGCGCTGAGTAATCCTCGTTTAAATTTCCAAATGATTTTACAGCTGTAAAATTAATATTATTATCTTTTGCTTTTAAATAATATTTTCCATTACCATCTTCATCAACTTCTTTATTTAAAACCTTAACTTTGATATTATACATAGATTGTATAGCATCTACTGTATCAATATTTACTCTGTTTTTCATATTATCAAAATTCATTTTTACATAAATAAATATAATCCCAATAACTATTAATGCAATTATAATTAATATTATTTTAAGAATTTTTGAAGTTATTATACCAACCTTATGTATAGTTTTATTCTTTTTGGTATTTATTTTTTTTGACATATTTATTAATTCTGATGTTGAATAACCATATCTTTCTTTTTCAAGAATTTCTTTTTCTTTTTGCCATTCCTCTAATTTTTCAATCTCATCTTTATCCATTAAATTACCTCTTTTGTTTTTTATTGATATTATATTATACTAAATAATATTTATTTTCAATATATTTTAAATAATAAAAAAATAGCAGCTATATTTTATAAATGTACAGTGTACACTTAAAATTATATAACTGTTATTTTTTATCTATCTTCCACGAAGTGAATTGCAAATACATTGTTGACATTTACATATCCTGCAAGCTTGAGTATTTGGTAAATTATTATTACTGTTACTACTATTATTATTGTTATTTAATCTTGTTATTAAATCCGATATTAAATTTGTCAATAATGCTGTAATTAGTGCAATTATTGTATATGCTATTGCAAATATTAGAAAATCTATTGTTGCTACTGTAAATGTTACAATTAAAAATATTGCAAATATTACAGCAGTTACTATAAATGGATTATCAAATAATTTTTCTAAAGCAATCGCAAATATTATTGTTGCAAGTGGAAGTACGAAAAATAATAGAATTGTACTCATATATCTTCCCCTTGTATAATATATGTACTTAACATAATATTTGTGAATTTCATTTTGCTACAATTTAAAATTAAAAATAATCTTTATCTTAGATGTAAAGTAATTGATATAACATATATAAAAATGAACGCCTAATGTTTAGTATAACTTTCCATCTTATGCGTTCATTGATTTCTCTATTTTTTTACTATTTCCATATTTAATTTTCATATACTACTTTTACTAAGAATAGTCCTGTCGCTGGTAAAGTTTTTCCAGCTTTTAATCTATCTTTAGCCTCTAATATATTTTTTACATCTAATGGTGTTGTCTTTTCTAATCCAACATCAAGTAATGTCCCAGCTATAATTCTTACCATATTATATAAGAAACCATTACCAGTTAACTCTATTGTAATTATGTCTCCATCTCTTTTTACACTAGCATCATATATAATTCTAATGCTAGTTTTGCTACTAGTACCACTTGCTTTAAACGATTTAAAATCATGTTCTCCTATTAAATATTTTATAGCTTCATTCATTTTATCTGCATTTAATTTTACTGGGAAATGATATTGCATATTTCTATAAATTGCACTTCCTTGCTCTGTATTATTAATTATATATCTGTATGTTTTCTTCTTGCAACTATATCTACTGTGAAATCTCTCATCCACTTCTTCTGCTGATTGAACTCTTATAGATTGTTTTAGTTGTGAATTTAATGCATACGGAATTTTTTCTATTGGAATAGTATTTTCAATTTTAAAATTAGCTACTTGCCCTAATGCATTTACTCCAGCATCAGTTCTTCCTGATGCTATTAAGTCAACTTTTTCTCCTGTTATTACTTCAATCGCTCTTTCAATCTCTCCTTGAATATTTAGTTTGTTGGGTTGTTTTTGCCATCCATTAAAATCTTTACCATCATATTCAATTACAAGTCTAATATTTCTCATTAATTATTATATGATTTTTTAAATCATAATCTCCTTCATTTTATAATCGTTATTAATTATTAGCATATTATGTTATAAATTTATATTATTTATTATTTATTATTTATTATTTTATGTAATATTTACTATAAATATAAATCTATTTTTTTTCTTTATTTTCAGTTTTTTCTTTATTTTTTTCTGCTTTTTCTTTTTTATTCTTAGCCATTTTTTGTTTAAGTTCTGTTATCTTGCTTTCTTTTTCATCAGACCCAAATCTTGCTGTAACTAAGTGTTTTATTAATATTCTTTTTAATGAATCATCTTTTACATCTGCAATTAATGTACCATCTTTCGCTATTGATATTTTTCCAGTTTCTTCTGATACTACAACTGCTATTGCATCTGATTCTCTTGATATCCCCATTGCTGCTCTATGTCTTGTACCTAATTCTCTTGCTATATCTTTGTCATCTGCAAGTGGTAAAATACAAGCTGCTGATGATATTTTATTATTGCTAATTATTACTGCGCCATCATGAAGTGGTGTATTTGGTACAAATATATTTACTAATATTTGTGGAGAAATTGCTGAATCTAATACAACTCCTGTTTCTACTATGTCCTGTAATTTTATATCTCTTTCAAATACTATAAGTGCTCCTGTTTTTGTCTTTGCTAATTCTTCTACTGCAATTACTACTTTATAAATATCTTCTCTTGTTCTATCCTTTAAGCTTTTATCTATTCCAAGCATTCGTGAGAATTTATTTGTATTTGTTGATCCTAATTGCTCTAAACCTCTACGTAATTCTGGCTGAAATATTACAAGTAAAGCGATTACTCCATAAGTCATTACTGATGTTAATATAAAATTAAGTATTCTTAATTTTAACCAACCACTTATCAAAGTTATTATTATTAGTAAAGCAATTCCTTTTACTAATTGCCATACTTTAGAACGTCTTGCTATTTTTACAAATGCATATATTAAAAATCCTACAGCAATGATATCCAATACTAATGTTACTATTTGCCATGGATTTGAATGTAATTCTCCTATGTATGATGAAAAGTCCACAGTCATTTGTTTGTTTAATTCTTCGAACATATTATTTCTCCTTTAACAACTTTAATTTTTCAATATTTATTGATTAATTAAGTAAAAAATTAATGTACCTGCTGTTGCTAATATCATACACAAGCATACTATTAACGCAATTAATCTTGTCATACCTATTTTGGCAACTCTACGAATTTTTTGTTTTTTATCTTCTCTTTTTATTTTTTTCGCTTCTTTACTATCTTTTTCAATCTTTTCTTTCATTTTTTCTCCTATTTTTTTATTTTTCTTATTAATTTTTGTTTTATTATTAACTTTCGTTTTATTATTAACTTTTCTTTTATTATTAACTTTCGTTTTATTATTAACTTTTGTTTTATTATTAACTTTTGTTTTATTATTAATTTTTGTTTTATTATTAACTTTTTTTCTTCTTATCATTGTATAAAATTTTTTCGTTTCTTATAGCAACATAATTTATATTATATACAAAGTCTACTATTTATATATATAATTTATATCTTATTATGTATCCCATTTTAGCATTTGGAGTTTTCAAAGTCAATAATTTATATAAATTCTTCCCATACAATATTTGCTAAATCCAATCCTTTGTCACTTAATCTTATATTAGAACGATCAATTTCTATAAGTCCTTCATACAATAACTTTTCGATTTTTTTATTATATATAGCATACGGATTTTCGTTAAATTTTTCATAAAAACTAGAAACCTCTACTCCTCTTATAGTCCTTAATCCTAAAATCATATATTCATTCATTGCAGTTTGCTTGTCCTGTTTTTCTTCAACTTTAACATTTTTGTATTCTTCTTGGCTTTCAATATTTTTTATATATTTTTCTAAGCAATCTGTATTTTTATATCTACATGAATTCTCATAAGATGCTGCCGAAACTCCAAAGCCCAAATACTGTTTTTGATTCCAGCAATCTAAATTATGTTTACATCTATAAAAAGGTTTTGAAAAGTTAGAAATTTCATAGTGTATATATCCATTCTCTTCTAACTTTCTTTTTGCGAACCAGTACATATACCTTTCAATTTCTTCATCTGGTAATTGTAACTTTCCATTATTAATCATATTTTCTAATTTTGTATTTTCTTCAACAATTAATGAATACACTGATATATGTGTTAAATTTAATTTAATTAATTTTTCAATTGTGTCTTCAACATCATATATAGTTTGATTAGGTACTCCTAACATTATATCTGTATTAATATTTGAAAATCCATTTTTCTTTGCTAATTTTATAGTTTTTTCATATTCATCATAAGTATGAATTCTTCCTAATTCTTTTAATAAGTTATCATTTGAAGTTTGTAGTCCTATGCTCAATCTATTAATTCCCGATTGGTTATATTCTTTAAATTTACTTCCAGTTACTGTTCCTGGGTTTACTTCCATTGAAATCTCAACATCTTCATCTATTATAAAATTATTTTCTACAGTTGCTAAGATTTCTTCAATGTACTCAGCTTCAATATATGATGGTGTCCCTCCACCAATATATATTGTCTTAACTCTATAATCATCTTGTGAACGTTGTTGAATTTCTTTTTTTAGACATTCTATATATTCTTTTATTAAGTTTTCTTTTCCACTAAATGATGTGAAATCGCAATAGTTACATTTACTTTTGCAAAATGGTATATGTATATAAATTCCTATATCTCTCATTTTTTCACCTTCATTCATTTTTTACTTTTACATTTTCAATATATGCTTATTTATTACTGTTATATTTCCAATATATGCTTATTTATTACTTTTACATTTCCAATATATGCTTATTTTACTTCTTACTGTTTATCTTTTATATACTTTATAATATTCTGTTTTAATGAACTCTATTTTCTGCTTTTTTTAGCTCATCCGCTTTTTTCTTTATTTCAGATAATCTATGATTTACACCTGATTTTCCAAGGCTTGGATTTAGCATTTTTCCTAGTTCGTCCAAAGTTGCTCTTGGATTTTTCAATCTTAATTCAGCTAACTCTTGCTCTTTTTCGGATAACTTATCAAATTTGTGTTTTTCCTTTATTAATTTTATATCTTCTATTTGTTTTACTGATGATGTAATGGTCTTATTAATATTAGCTGTTTCACAATTTACTAATCTATTAACATTATTTCTTACATCTTTTATTACTCTTGTGTCTTCAAACTCTAATACTGATTTATTTGCTCCAATAAAAGCTAAAAAACTTGAAATCATTTCTCCTTCTTTTATGTATAAAATAGGAGTAGCTTTGCTTTCTCCACTTTTTACATTTATATCATATTTTTTTAAAGTTAACTTTAAAAATTCTGCATCTTTTTCATTTTGTAAATTAAGTTGCAAATGATATACATTTGAAGGATTTGTGATTGTCCCTCCTCCTAAAAAAGCACCTCTTGTCATGGCTTTTACTTCTTCTTCATTGTTGTCGTCTATTTCCAAACTTCCAAATATTTTATTTATATTTTTTAGCTTAATACAAAATTTCTTTCCTTGCATTTCTATTGTATAATTGTTTACATCAATATTACTCAATAATTTTGCAAATCTGTTAATATTATATTCACTTTCTGTTATAAATTTATTTGATGAAATCGTCAAAAAATATCCAATTAATTCAGCTCTAACTAGATTTTTATTTTTCAAATTATTTATTGTAGCTATTTCTTGCTTTATGCTAGCTGAAAAAGATTCCATCAATTATCCTCCTTATAATATTTATAATTATTCTTTTTTTAGTCTTACAAATACTTACTTTGCCTTCTTTATTTTTGCCAAATAATTACTCTATCATTTTTATTATAATCTTTAAAACACTCTGAGTTTCTAAATATTCTCATCACATCTAAAGCCTCATCGTATCCTATTTCCATAAATATATATCCTTCTGGTGTCAAATATCTTTCTACATTTTCACGTATTTTTCTATAAAAGTCTAAACCATCTTTGCCACCGTCTAGTGCAATTTCAGGTTCATTTTGCACATCAATTGGAAGATCTTTTATTACGTCTGTTTTAATATATGGTGGATTTGATATTATTATATCAAATGTCCCTTCTATTTTTTCAAACATATCAGACTCCACTAATTTAATATCATTATTTCTAAGTATTTCTTTGCAATTTTTCTGTGCTGCTTTTAATGCTTCTTTGCTAATATCTGAAGCTGTTACTTCACAATTTATATGTAGCATATCCATATATTTTTTTAATGAAATAGCTATTGCTCCACTCCCAGTGCATAAATCTAAAATTCTAACAACTTTATTCTCTTTTGCAAAAAATCTCTGTATTTTTTGTATTGCATATTGAACGACTGATTCTGTATCTGGCTGAGGGATTAGTACATTTTCATCTACATAAAATTTTGTTTCCATAAATTCTTGTGAGTGCGTTATATATTGTAGGGGTTTTCCATCTATTACTTCTTCAACATACTTTTTAAAATTTTCTTCTTGTTCATTAGTTAAATCTTTTTCTGCATTAATAATTAAATAATTTTCATCTTCATTTAATGTATATTCCATCAACATTTTTGACTCTATATATCCTATATTTTCTTTTACATCTTTCATAGCTTCTTTAATTTTCATTTCTCCAACTTTCCTTCCGTTTAATTTTTTATTTCTAAAATTTTTTTATTGTGATAAAAACTATAAATTTTTAACTTATTAATATTTCTTTTACTTTCAAGTGATATATATTAAACACTAGCTATTTTATTCTAAAAAATTTTATTAAATTAGTGCTTTCTAACTTTTTTACTATATTACTATTATATATAGTAGCATTATTTACTGTATCCCTTAAAGGAATATCAATATATACATTTGTTACAAATTCTTGATTATAATAATTAATAATTGTTATTTTAAATGAAAGCGTAGAACTTATAGTATCCAATATAACTCCAGTTCTTCTTAATATACTTCCATCAAACTTAATTTCTGAGCTAATATCAGAAATTATTGTATTCTGTTTAATATCTTTGTTTATATATTCTAATGTTATTGGATTTTGACAGTTACTAAATATTTGAGGTTTGCTATAATCAACATCTCCCTCTTTAATTACATCATATTCTAGCTTATCCTCTATCTTATAATCTTCAGTAGAATTAATCTTTCCAAAGTTATTAATATTTTTGTAATAAATCGTAGGAGTTCCTACTTCTGGTCCTACAAATTTAACATTGCTTATGTACATCTCTTTTATAGAATTTTCATAATTCTGTCCTTCTAATGGTCTATTATTTATGTATAATGCAATATCTGTATATTGGCTTACATCTAAATTCCATATAGGTCTAGTGTCTTGATTACTCGTCGCACTAGCACTACTGTACATATAGATTTTATCTATACTAAAAACAGTAGTTGCATTCATTTTTGAAAACTCATTTGCTTCTTGTGCAAATTTATTATTTGTTACTTTATTAATTATTAAATTTGTGAGCAATATTATAAAAATTACAATTAATACAATTGTAGCTACTAACTTATAAAATATATTATATCTAGTATTTGTCTTTCCTTTTATAACTATCGTCGTTTTTTTATTTTTCAAGTTTTTCTCCTTAGCTTATTATGTTTTTATTTAATTGCATATATTATTTTTAGCCATTATAATTATTGTAAATTAATTATATTTATTTTGCAAATTTTTCCTTTTAATAATAACACATTAATGAAAAAAAATAAACATAAAATTCTAAAAAAATAACGTAAATAATTGTGTGTGAATTTTAAAAGTAAATACATGTTTTAAAATAGAATACTTTAAATTTCTATTTCATTCTAGTTCTCCTTCTTATTTACATAACCTTATAGTCCTTATTTTAAATAAAATAAGGACTAGTCCGGCAAGACTAGTCCTGTAAAAGTGTGTGAAACATATCACCTTTTGGTACTGTGAACTCATTCGCTTCCTACCTTCTTCTCTTTGAAGCCATACGATTTCCTTTCTTAATTCTATTTCCAAATATTGTATTATTAGGGTTCAGCGCTACAAGTATAAAATTGGACGGAAACCAAGGCCGTCATAAGCACCCAGTATCTATTTTCTTTTTGCAATACTTTTAAAACAATTTTTAATAGTGTATATTTATTGTGAATTTTTCAAAAATCTATTGCTTTTAAAAAGAAATTATGATACTCTATAAGTACAGTAAAGATTATTCCCTGTGTGGTGCGTGTAGTTTAAGATTTTAGAACCAACATTTAGATTAAAGGGAGTCTGCCTTTAAATATGGCGTGCATGCTTACTTAGTAAGAAGCCCATAAGTATTTAACAAGACACCCACCTGTGTAAACAGGCTCTTAAAATTCTTAAGCTTACGGCCAACATGGGGGCTTTTTTTTTTGCCAACTTGAATACTTTTTATCTATTTTTATAATCATTTAAAAAAGACATAATTTTTCTATAATAATTATACTAATATTTTTCTTTTTAAGAAATTGTTTTTTATCTCACCAATTCCAACAAATTTTTCATTATTATAAATATTAACTAAATATAAAGTTTCATTTTTATTTATTTTTTCCATTTTATGTTCATCATCATTTTTATTTTCATTTTTTGAAATCTCTGTATTATTTATTTCTATAGGAACTCCATTTAACAATTTCTTCATATCATTATTTTCTATATTTACATTAGGTACTTTTAATAAATCCTTAAGATCAATAAATTTTCCCGTTTCTTCAATTTTAAAATCACCAACTCGAGTTCTTCTTAAAGATTCCATATATCCACATGTTCCTATTTTTTTAGCAATATCTTCACATAATACTCGTATATATGTTCCCTTAGAACATACTACTCTAAAAGTTATAGTATTTTTTGTTGTGCCTTCTTTTTTTATCATTTCTAGGTTTGCCATCTTATTAGATTCTTCATTTTCTTCTTCATCTAATAATAGATTTTTGCTATCATTCATTGTCACGTCTTTTTCTAAATATTCAATCTCAAAAATATTTATTTTTCTAGGTGCTACATCTATTTTTTCACCTTTGCGAGCTAGCTCATATAATTTTTTTCCATTTACTTTAATAGCAGAATACATTGGTGGCACTTGCATTTGCTCACCTATGAAGTTTTCATTCAAAATTCTTTGTATATCAATTTTTCCTAAATTAGGAACTTCTTTTTCTTCTATTATTTTTCCCTCTTGATCTCCTGTTTCTGTGGCTTGTCCCAATTTTAAAGTTGCTATATATTCTTTGTCATGTTCCATTAAATAATCAGAAAGTTTTGTTGCTTGACCAATTAATATAGGCAATACTCCTGTTGCTAATGGATCTAAAGTGCCTATATGCCCTACTTTTTGTATATTATATTTTTTTCTTATTTCATGAACCATATCAAATGATGTTTTTCCAATTGGCTTGTCTACTATTATTAATCCGTCCATATCTTTCTCCTAATATATTTTTATTCTAATTATTCTTAGAAAACGTAAGATAAATTTTGTTAAAATTTATTTTAATCTCTCTATCTGTAAACCTAAAAGTTTCATATAATAATATATTGCTGTATTTATATTATAAAGCAAAGTGTAATATTTATAAATAAATATTAAAACTAAATAAAATTTTACTCCGCTATTAACGTTTGTAAAATTTTATCTAATCTAGCTGAGCCTTTGAATATATATATGCTATATTGCTTTATATTCATTTATATTTCATATATATTATTTGTTCATCTAAAGTATGTATTTATTTTAATTGCAATTTTATTTCTTTTACTAATTTATCTTTTATTTGTTTTGGAGTCCCCTGCATTGTTGCTCCAGCAGCTTTTATATGTCCTCCACCGCCAAACATTAGGCAAACATCTGAAACGTTAACATAATTATTAGCTCTTAATGAGGCTTTAAATCCATTATTCATCTCATGAAGGAATATTGAAACTTCTACTCCTTCAATAGCTCTGCCCTCATTAACGATTCCTTCATAGTCACCTGTTTCAGCATTAGTATCTTTTTCATCTTCTTTAGTTATATATGTAAATGTGATCTTTCCATCTTCTAAAAATTCCATTCTATCTAATGCAATTTTTCTTAATTTAAAGTTTGCCATTGTTTTTGTTTCCATGACTTGCTTATAAATTTTTGAAATGTTTACACCTTTTGACAACAATTCAGATGCTATTTCAAAAGTTTCTTTTGATACTCCTGAATATTGAAATCCTCCTGTGTCTGTAATAATTCCTGTCATTAAGTCTGTTCCTATTTCAGGAGTAATTTTCCATCCATAATGTTTAAACATCATATAGATTACTTGTGCACATGCTGGTGAACTTAAGTCCACATAATTAAAATCTCCAAACATATCATTTGTACTATGATGATCTATTGCTATCTTAAAATTTGAATTTTCAAAATAACTTGACCATCCATTTAATAATTTTATAGTAGCACAATCTACTGATATTGCTAAATCATAAGGTTCTTCTTTTCCTTCTTTTTTAGCTTCAGATATGTCTGCTAGAACATTAAATATTTTTGGATATGAAGGAATAATTAAATCTACATTTTTCTTCATACTCTTAATTTGAGTATACATGGCTAAACTAGATCCAATTGCGTCTCCATCTGGATTTTCATGAGTTAGTATTACAATGCTTTTGGCTTTTTTTATTTTTTTTAATATATCATCTATTGTGGACATTTATTTCTCCTTTTATCATTATTTTTCTTTCTTTATGCTTGCATCTTTTTCATGAATTTCTTTTAAAATTGCGTCAATTTTAGATCCTACTATATCCGAATCATCATATTCAAATACTAGTTCCGGAGTTATTCTTAGATTTACAGTATTTGCAACTCTTGATCTTATAAATTTACTAGATTTTTTTAATCCATCTAAAGTTTGCTTTAAATTTTTTGTATTTAGTATACTTACATAAACTTTAGCATATCTAAAATCAGGTGTTATATTTACTCTTGTTACACTAATCATACCCGTAATGTCATTATTTTTCAATTCATAATTTATAACTTGGCTAATTTCTTTTTTTAACTCTTCATTAATTCTTCCAAGTCTATTAGTATTCTTTGCCATTTTCGACCTTTCCTATTTACACTATCTTTATATAGATTATTAATATTTATTTTAAATTTTACTTTTAAGTTTATTCTTACTTTGATATTTGTTTTTATTTTGATTTTTACTTTTAAGTTTATTCTTACTTTGATATTTATTTTTATTTTGAATTATTTTCAATATTAATAATCTATATTAGGATTTTTTATTTATTATCTTTTTACTTCTTCTTTAATGTATGCTTCAATCGTATCTCCAACAGCTATATCATTGTAATCTTCAATTTGAAGACCACATTCAAATCCTTTTGATACTTCTCTTGCATCGTCTTTAAATCTCTTTAATGAAATTAACTTGCCATCGTGAATTACTACACTATCACGTATAACTCTAACTCCCGCATTTCTTTCAAGTTTTCCATCAAGTACAAAGCATCCAGCAATTGTTCCAACATTTGAAACCTTGAATATTTGTCTTACTTCTGCATTACCAATATTAACTTCTTTGTATACTGGAGCAAGCAATCCTTTCATTGCACTTTCTACATCTTCTAGTGCTTCATAGATAATAGAGTATTGCTTAACCTCTACTCCTTCTTTTTCAGCAAGGTTTTTAGCTACACCTATTGGACGTACATTGAATGCAATTATTATAGCTTTTGCAGCTTTAGCAAGTTGTACATCTGACTCTGTAACACCACCAACGCCTGAATGTATTACTTTAACTTTTACTTCAGCATTTGATAATTTTTCAAGTGAAGATTTCATTGCTTCTGCAGTTCCTTGAACATCTGTCTTTAATATTATGTTAAATTGCTTTAATTCTTCTGTTTCCATTTTTTCAAATAAGTTATCTAGTGTTACTACATCGGTATTTGCAATTACTTTTTCTCTATTTTCAAGTTTTCTTTGATCTATTAAATGTTTTGCAACTTTTTCATTCTTAACTTCATAGAATATATCTCCTGCTTGTGGTACATCATGTAATCCTGTAATTACAACTGGAGTTGAAGGTCCTGCTTTTTTGATTCTCTTTCCTTTGTCATCTTTCATTGTTCTAATTTTTCCAATTGAACTTCCTAAAATAATTGTATCACCTTCATTTAGAGTTCCTCTTTGTACCAATACTGATGCAACTGGTCCTTGTGCCTTGTCAAGTCTTGCTTCTATTACAGTTCCTTTTGATTGTCTATTAGGATTAGCTCTTAGATTTTGCATATCTGCAACTAATAGTAGCATCTCTAATAAATTATCTATATTGATATTTTTCTTAGCGGAAATTGGTACAAATATTGTATCTCCTCCCCATTCTTCTGGAACTAACTCGTATTTCATTAATTCTTGTTTAACTTTATCGACATTTGCACCTGGTAAATCAATTTTGTTAACTGCTACAACAATTGGTATTCCTGCAGCCTTTGCATGATTGATTGCTTCAATAGTTTGAGGCATAACACCATCATCTGCTGCAACAACTAATATTGCTATATCAGTAATTTTAGCACCTCTAGCACGCATTGAAGTAAATGCTTCATGCCCTGGAGTATCCAAAAATGTTATTTCTCTTCCATTAATAGTTACTTTATATGCGCCTATATGTTGGGTAATTCCACCAGCTTCTCCTTCAATTACATTAGTATTTCTAATAGCATCAAGAAGGGAAGTTTTTCCGTGATCTACGTGTCCCATTACTACTACTACTGGTGGTCTTGCAATTAAATTTTCTTCCTTATCTTCAGAATCATCAAATAATATATCTTCATCTTTAACTTCGTCTTTTTGTACAGCCACAATTCCCAAACTATCTGCTACTAAATATGCTGTATCAAAATCAAGATCTTGATTAATATTTGCCATAATTCCCAAATCAAATAATTTTTTAACAACTTCAGCACTTGTTTTCTTTAATTCTGTTGCTAAATCTTTTACAGAAATTGTTGCAGGTATTGTTATCTCTTTTAATTCAAATATTTTTTGTTTATTTCTATCTTCATCTTTTCTTATTCTTCTCTTATTTCTTTTTCCTCTGGCTGTTGATAAATCATAATAATCAAGCATTCCGCCTTCTTGATCTTCAAACATATTAGATAATCTATCTACCTGTTTTAAATCTCTTAATTTATCTTCATCAAATCCTTCTTCTTCAAATCCTTTTCTAGCTTTTACTCCCCTCTTGTTGTCATCAATATTTCGATTTGCTTTTTGTTTATCAATTATTTTTGTACTATAATCTCTTCTATTGTCTTTTTCAATAGTTTCAATTTTTTCTGCTTCGTCTTTTCCTTGTCTTGGTCCGCCAAATCCACCCATTGGCTTTCTAAAATCTTTTTTGAATCCATTATTAGAGCCAAAGTTATTTCCGCTTCTTTGGAAATTGTTATCTCTATTTTCGAAATTATTATGGTTTTGGAAATTATTTCTTCCTTGAAATCCTCTATTTTCGCTATTATAACCATTTGCATTTCTATTTGAGAAACCTTCTCTGCTTCCATTATTATAATTATTATTTCTGGATACAAAGCCATCTCTATTTGTATTGTTTCTATTAGAGAATCCATCTCTATTTGTATAATTGCTACGTTGGTTGTTATCTCTATTCACATAATTACTATTTCTATTGTCATAACTATTTCTATTATTATATGTTCTATTATTATCTCTATTTTGATAATTGCTACTCTTATTATAACCATCTCTATTTTGATTATTACTATTTCTATTATAATTATCTCTACTTTGATTATTATAATTTTTGTTGTAATTTTCTTTGCTTTGATTATTATTGGTATTTTGACTATTTGAATTTTGATTATTGACAGTTTGATTATTCAAACTTTGGTTATTTAAAATTTTAGTTTCTGCACTTTGATTTGAAATTGTTGCACTATTTTCTTTTATTTCTACATTATTTTCTATTTCTTTTTTTGCATTATTAACAATAGTCTTATCAGCATTTTCTACACTAGCTTTCTTTTCTTCTTTGCTTACTATTGCATTTGTAGAATTGCTTTCTTCAACTTTATCATCTTTCTTTTCTTCGATTTTTTGAGTCTCTACTTTCTTAGTTTTAGGCTCTGCTTTAGATTTTATTCCAAATAGTTCATTTACAGTCATAGGCTTTAAAGGTTTTTCCCTATAAACAATATTAAAATCTTTATTTCTTGTCTCGTTAAAACCAATTCCAACCTTAGTTGAATTTCTAACTACATTATTATTCTTTTTATCATCTTCATTTACTATAACTTCTCTTCTAATTATTACTTGCCCAGTAGTCTTTATCTCTTCTTTTTTTCCTTTTCTCTTAAAATTGCTTTCAATTTTTTTAGCATCATCTTCTTCTACTGAACTAGAACTTGTTTTAGCAATTACTCCAATCTTCTTTGCAATCTCTAAGATTTCTTTGCTATTTGTTTCAAGTTTCTTTGCTATTTCTTGAATTTTTATCTTACCCAATATATTCACCTCCTGTTAAAATATTATTCTCATTTTTTATTATCAATTTATTCAATACTACACCTCTTATATTTCTCTATATCATTTTATAGATAAATTAAATACTTTATTCCTAATCAATTCATTTTATATTTATTAGCCTAAAAAATTATTTTAATTTATAATCATACCAAATTGTCCAATTTTTATTTTGACTTTCTTACAATTATTTGCTTTCTTTCTTAGCCGTAGCTTTCTTTTCTGCTTTTTTTGCTGTAGCTTTCTTTTCTGCTGTTTCTTTGCTTTCTTTCTTAGCCTTAACTTTCTTCTCTGCTTTTTTTGCTGGAGCTTTCTTTTCTGCTGTTTCTTTGCTCTCTTTTTTAGCTGGAGCTTTCTTTTCTGCTGATTCTTTGCTTTCTTTCTTAGCCGTAACTTTCTTTTCTGTTTTTTTTGCTGGAGCTTTCTTTTCTGCTGATTCTTTGCTTTCTTTCTTAGTTGTAACTTTCTTCTCTGCTTTTTTTGCTGTAGCTTTCTTTTCTGCTGATTCTTTGCTTTCTTTCTTAGCCGTAACTTTCTTCTCTGCTGATTCTTTGCTTTCTTTCTTAGCCGTAACTTTTTTCTCTGCTTTTTTATCTTCTAATACTGTTTCGTTTGCACTTTCGTCTGTTTTTTCATCTTTATTAGAATCTTCTTTTATTTCACTATCTACTTCACTATTTTTTTGTGCTTGCTCTATTAACTGTCTAAATTGTGATTCACTCTTTATATCAATCTTCCATCCAGTAAGTCTAGCTGCTAATTTAGCATTTTGACCACCTTTACCAATTGCTAGAGATAATTGATCATCTGGAACTATTACTTGTGCAAATCTTTCTTCTTCTTTTATATCTACGGCCAAAACTTTTGCTGGTAATAAAGCTGTTGATATAAATATTGAAGGATCTTCATTCCATTCTATAACATCAATTTTTTCGCCATTTAATTCATTTATAATATTTTGTATACGAATACCTTTTTGTCCTACACATGATCCAACTGGGTCTATATTAGGATTTGGTGAATAAACTGCTACTTTGCTTCTTGCTCCTGCTTCACGTGAAATGCTCTTTATTTCAATTAATCCTTCATATATTTCTGGAATTTCTATCTCAAATAATTTTCTTACTAATTCTATACTTGCACGAGATAAAATAATTTGAGTAGAACCTTTTATTCCTTTTTCTACACTTATTACACAAGTTTTTACTTTGTCATTTACCATATATCTTTCAGTAGGAATTTGTTCTTTCTTTGGCATAATTCCTTCGATTTTTCCTAGATCTAATATTACTGCTCCACCATCTGCCTTTTGGACTAATCCAGTAACAATTTCGCCCTTTTTATCTGCAAATTCTGCAAATATGATATCTCTAGACATTTCTCTAATTTTTTGTGTAATAACTTGTTTTGCTGTTTGAGCTGCTATTCTTCCAAATTCTTTAGGCATTAATTCAATTTCGACTTTATCATCTATTTTATAATTCTTATCAATTTTTTGTGCTTCTTCTAATGACATTTCT
This sequence comes from Bacillota bacterium, assembly GCA_052036095.1. Classification (GTDB taxonomy): domain Bacteria; phylum Bacillota; class Clostridia; order TANB77; family CAG-508; genus CAG-793. Next base: position 17,866 of record JBPOHA010000056.1, on the reverse strand, counting down.
TTTTTGTCATCTTCTACATTCTCTACAACATTCTTTTCTTGGTAAACATGCATCTTTCCGTCTATTTTGTCTATAGCAACTTTTACATTTTCATCAACTGAATCAAAGTTTCTTTTATAAGCTACAACTAAAGCTGTTTCAATTGATTCCATTAAGTCAGCCTTTTTTATTCCATTATTTTTTTCTAGTTCATCCATTGCAAGCATTAATTCTGTTGTATCAATTCCCTTGTCTATTATTTTTACATCTTTCTTTTTCATTTTTCTTTTTATTTCCTTTCTCTGGTTAATTATTATTTAACCTATAATTATTTTTTGACTTTCATAATATTTTAAAATTAGTAAATTTTATATCAATTTATAATTAGTATATTATTTAGTAGAAGCATTCCAATCATATACAGTATGTATTACTGAAATATTATTTTTTTCAATAATTATATTATCTTTTTTTAAATTTTCATCGCTCAATATTTCAATATTTGAATCATTTACTTTTTTTAATATTCCTTCAATTTCTTTTTTCTTTTCTATTGCTTTATATAAATGAACATTAATTTTTTTGTCTATACTATTTTTTAAATGTTCTTCTGTTCTAATTCTTCTTTCTATACCTGGTGATGAAACTTCTAAGAAATATGCTTCTTTAATAAAGTTCTTCTCATCTAACAAATCTGTAATTGCATTATTAACATTTTCACAATCTTCTAAACCAATCCCTTCAGGCTTATCTATAAAAATTCTTAGATAATAATCTTTTCCTTCTTTTTCATAGATTACATCATATAATTGATAACCTTTTTCATTAATAATTGGCTCTATAAATTCTTTTACTTTAATTTCTAAAGTTGTCATTCTTATAATATGATTATTAAAAAATAACCATACTCCTTTTAATAAATATTTAGGTTTTTCAAGGATACCTATAAACTTCTTTTCATAAATGAAAGAGTGGAATTTGCTTCCACTCTTTGCTATCTCTTATGTATGTTATTATTATAATCTAATTTGCTTTAAAAGTCAATAGTTTTTAGCAGTTTTTCAAAGATATTTGTAGGTTTTTCAAAGATATTTGCCTCATATTATTGAAACTGTACCTCAATCATTGTATACTGCATATCCATTTGCTTTATTTTTACACTTTTATTTTCTTTCTTCATTTTCTCCTCAAACATATTATAAAATTAAAAACTCATAACTACTCTAAATGTTTGACTTGCATTTGTTTGTCCACTAACTCCATTATAGCTAAATATACCTCCTGTAGTGCTGTTAAAGTCACCACCTCTCATAAAAAATGGTATATCTTGTTCTGTAAAAAATGATGAACTTGAATTCCATCCATTTCCGCCAAATCCACTTGTTGATGTTTCAAATATTGCTTCTCCCCTTCTTCCAGATGCTAATAAATAGTTAGCATTTGCATAAGTAGAATTATAGTCATTTCCTCCCTTATCGATATTTGCATGATCATATACATTTTTATATTTAGTATTTATGCTTGTTCCATATAGATCTGTATCATTTTGGCCTCCATAGTCAACAAGTCCTCTATAACCGTTGTTAGTATAACCTGCTATTAGTTCCCAAGCTCCTCCACACATATCATATATCCCCGTTGCATTTCCATTTGTGCTCTGTGAACCATTATATACATATATTTGTGTTACTACTTTATTTCCACCAGTTATATATTTGCTGCTATTATTTGTAGCTATAGTTGTTTCTTCTGTTCCATATTGACTATGTGATAAATATGCAATCGCTCCCCATTCGCTGTTTTTTATCATATGGCTTTCTTTTTCTCTGTCATAATTGTAACTATTTAAATACGCATTATTTATAATTATATTTCTCCAACTGCTTACACCAGGTTTGCTAACTGCTTTTATTGTATTATCAGTTAACACATTCCCGTTATCAGTATTGTCTGTTTCTGTATGCTTTCCAGATGTCTCCATGCTCATTTCATATTTTGCGACCCAAATTCCAGATAGATTACTGTTCCAACCGCCATTTTTATATCCACTTGCTATATCTTTCATAAATGCTGGTTCTACTATGTAATGGTTTCCCACTTCGACTAATCCACTATTATTAGTGTAAATTCTAGTTAAGGTATCATCATCATTTATTTTTAGTATTCCTCTATAATCACTATATCCAATTTTTTTATTGTATTTGTTATCTTCATAATATACTATTTTATATGCATACCTTGGAATCCATACAAAATAGCTTCCATCTGAGTTAATTGCATTAGCCCATTTTTTATTAGAATAATCATACCAATTTCTATCGCTATTTGTAGTATTTTCAAAGCTTGACGTCGACTCTTTATATGTGATAGCTTGCATATCTCCTAATACTGGAACTTGTGGTTTATCTATAATATTATTATTGTTGTCAATCCATATTATACTAACTTTTCCATATTTTCTGTTTAGATATGCCGTGCTATCATCTATTATCTTTTCATTAGTTATATTCTCAGTATTTTCGATTATTGATGGAACTAATATATTTTCTTGAACTTTATTTTCATTTTTTTGGCTTTCCGTTTTTTGGGTAAATATTATTCCTATAATAATGGATATTACCAACAAAATTGCAATAGCTACTATTGCAATTCTTATTATAATATCTTTATTATCACTTTTATTTAAATTTTCCATATCATTGTTTATTGCCGAATTTAAATCAGCTAAATTATCTTCTTTGAAATTATTATCATCATTAAATTGATTCATACAATTACCTCATTCTATAATAGACAATATTAAAAAATGTTTATTTTAATTCTTTTCTATCTTGTTCAATTTCTTTTAAAGTGGCTTGTAATGAACTTTGAAGGTTCTCTAATATTTTATCTGCATATTCTTTAGCTCCCTGAGTTATTTGTCTTGAGCTTTCATTTGCCACTGACATAATTTGATTTTTTTGTTCATATGCTTTTTTTGTAATTTCATGCTCGTCTATCATTGATATTATTCTATTTTCAGCTTCTTTTACAACATCATCAGCTTCTTTTTGTGCTTCTGCTAATATTCTTTCTCTTTCTTCTTTAACCCATTTAGCTTGTTTTAGCTCATCTGGCAATTTTAATCTAATCTCTTTTATTAATTCTAGTACTTCTTCTTGATTAATAATACATTTATCAGAAAGTGGTACTTTTTTGCTATTTTCTAATATATCTTCTAAGTTATTTAGTAATGTAAAAATTTCCATTTTTCTCTTATCCTTTCGAATTTGTTTTATGATAATTATTTCTTAATATTTTTAAATTATAAATTTTCTTTTCTATTTTTTTCATTTTTAATTGTCCATTTTCTAAAAAAACTATAATGCTGTCCACATTTTTTTCTTTAAATGTGTATAACTTTTGTTTTTTTTAAAATAAAAGTCACAAATTGCTTTTTTTGCTAATAGTTATCCACACTTTATGAACAATAAGTTTACTCTTCCATATTTTCTAGCATCATAAATAGTAATATTACTAATTTTTTTTATTTCTTCTTCATCTCTTATTTTTTCATCTGTTTCTAGTACAATAATTCCCTCTTTACTGAGTATATTATTTTCGATTATTAATTTTATAGAATTCACTCCAATATCTGCTTTGTATGGTGGATCTATAAATATAATATCTACTTTTTCATTTAATTCTAAAATGCACTTTTTGTAATCTTCATTTAATATAATCGCTTGATCAATAAAATTAGTCTTTTGCAAATTTGATTTAATAAATTTTATAGATTCTTTATTAACATCACAAAAATATGCTTTTCGTGTTCCTCTGCTCAAAGCTTCAATTCCTAATGCTCCACTACCTGCGAATAAATCTAATACTACTTTATTTCGTATCTTTTCTTGTAAAATATTAAATAAAGATTCTTTTACTCTGTCTAATGTAGGTCTGGTTGATATATCTTCTATTGAATTAAGTTTAGTCCCTCTAGCTCTTCCACTTATAACTCTCATAATACTATTTTAGCCCTTATTTTTTCCTTGTCAATATCAATAATAAAATTGTAATATTTCCTTAACTTCTATGTAATACATGTTTTTTTTAGTATCATAGCAAAAAAATAAAGAGGTTTAGCCTTTTATAGCATTTGCCTCTTTAGTTTTATTACAAAAATGTAATTTATTTAGTATTTTTAATTTTATATATTTCTTATTCTTCGTCTTTATTTACTTCTTTTAATAATTCAAGTTGAGAAATAAGTAATGATTCCATTTTAGCTTTGTATACATCAAATTGTTTTTCTAAGCTTTCTAATTCTTTCTTTTTTTCTGATATTTTGCTTTCTAATCCTAGCGTAGCTTCTCTTGCTTTTCCTTCAGCCTCTTTTATAATTTGTTCAGCTTGTTTTTGAGCAGCATTTTTAACTTCATCTGATGCAGATTGCGCCATTAATAAAGTGCTCTGCAAAGTAGATTCTATTTGTGTATAATGTTCTAATGATGTTTTTAATTCTTCTATTTTGCTTTGACTTGCTTGAGAATCTTTATATAATTTTTCATAATCATTTGTTAAATCGTCTAAGAAGTCGTCAACTTCTTCTGGATTATATCCATTTAAAGTTTTTTTAGAGAACTTTTTGTTTTCAATCTCTAATGGTGTAATCATTTCATACCTCCGCATTTTATATTTCTATAGCATGAAAAATATTTTTAATTTAAAATTTTAATACTAACCTTAAAAATACTTAATACAATAGATCAAAATTAATTATTTAAATTATTTTTTAACCAAGATACTGGTGGTAATTTTGATGGTTTAGCTGCATCTTTGTCATCTGTAATATCATAATTATATGGAGCTACCAAAATAATAGATCCAGAAACTTTTTTCATATAGCCATCTAGTGCAAATGCTGCACCACTGACAACATCAATTATTCTTCTTGCATCGTCTTTGTTAACATATTCTAAATTAACAATAACTGACTTTTTCTCCTTTAATAAACCACAAATTTCTGAAGCTTGTTCAAAAGTAGTTGGTTGTAAAATCACCATTCTAACAGTTGATTGCATGTTTACAACTTTATTATTTTTTCTTCCAAATAATCCTTTTGGCTCCTCATCTATCTCTTCTTGGTCTTCATATCCTTCTTGGTTCTCGTTTTCGTCATATTCCTCATCTGCTTCTTCAGCATTGTTCATGCTTATCATATTCCATAATTTATTTACTACGCTTGCCATTAAAAATAACCTCCTATTATTTTTCATTCGTATTTATCGATTATACTTAGTATCTAACTTTTTCGAATTATTGTCAATAGTTTTTGTTAATATGTAATGCTAATTTAACCTTTTTGTAATTTTTTTGTAATATTACTTGATGCTGTCAATTTTTTCCTCTGTTGGTTTTAATATTAACTCATCATACAATATTATTGAAGTGCTTACATCTTTTTCTAAGTTTAACTCCTTAATTTCGGATGTGCTATAATTTGATACTATTGAATAATAATCAGATACTTTTTTTACTTTTACTATAACTTTCTCTTCGTATCCATTTTTCGTTCTTATTACATAGTTTAAATTATTTTTTGTTATTATAGCAGAATTTGGTACTTTGTATCCTTTAGAATTCCACCAAATTATGTCAAAATTTATTTTTCTATAAGTTATTAGCTCATCTATTCCCTCTGTGAAACTTAGCATTAGTGTTGATTCATTGTCGTTTTCTTTTATAATATACTCTATTTTTGCAGGTATCGTTTTTCCGCTTGGTAAAACAATTTTTAAGGTATCATCTATTTTTGCATTATTTGCTTCTTTTGTGTTGCTTGTGCATGCTATGTAGCAAATGAAATTGTCAATGATTTTTCCTTTTTCATTGCTAGTTGGAATTATTTGTCCTGTTTTTATATTTAATCCGTTTAAAAATTGTTTATTATATTTTGAAAAATCCTCAGTAGTTAATTTTTCCTCCAAACCGTCTACTCTATATGAAACTATTCCACTGCTTGGTGATTTAATATATTCAGATCCATCAGTTAGTTCATTTTCATATTCTGTTCGCTGGTCAATTAGTTTTTTTAAATATGAACCACTTGGGCTTAATTCACCTGCAATTTTTGCCTTCTTTGAAATTAAATTTGCTATGTTCTTTTTGTATTCTTGTATCGTTTGAATGCTATTTAGACTATTTATGCTGTCCAACTTTTCGCTTATTTGAGAATCTAAAATCTTAGTATCACTTGAATATAAATCGTCATTATTGTTTTGTATTGCTTCTTGAATTTTTAGGTCTAATGTCTTTATTTTGTTTTTTATATCTTCTTCTCCACTAGAATAATATCTAAATAGTGATTCGCCTTTTGCAATTTTCTTTCCTTCATCTGCAATCTGTTCCATTCCATTTTTGTAATTTTCTCCTTTTATAACTGTTTCATTTCTTATAATTGTTCCAATAGCAGTTTCTTCTTTTGATACAGTGCCCTCTTTTACTATCACAGTATTGCTAGGATTTCTTATTAAATTAGCCACAGAGCTCATCATATACGCAATAAAAACTATAGCTATTATACTAACTATAGCAAATCTTAATTTATTTAATTTTCTTTTTCTCTTTTCTTCTATTTTGTTTTTATTGCTTTCTTGTTTTTTCAAAGGCTCTCCTTTTATGAAGTTCTATTAATTTTTCCTATTTTATAATTTGAATCTTTCTTATTTCATTTTTATAATCTTTTAAATAATAGAATTTGATATGATTTCTACATTTTTAGTATTTCCCGCTTCAAGCCAAGTTGCGTCTTTATAAGTTCTAAACCATGTTAATTGCCTTTTTGCATATCTTCTTGATTCTTGTTTGACTTTTTCAATCATTTCTTCTTTATTTATAGTTCCATCTAGATATTCTTTTACTTCTTTGTATCCTAGTCCTTGCATTGCCGTTGGAAATTCATTATATTTTTTTAGCAATTTACTTACTTCTTCAATAAGTCCATTTTTAATCATTAAATCTACTCTTTTGTTTATTCTGTCATATAATATCTCTCTTGGCATATTTAATACAAATATTTTGTAATCATATTGAAGCTCTTTTCTAGATTCTTTTTCCAATTGAGTTTTAGTTTTTCCAGTTGTGTTGTACAGCTCCAATATTCTGCTTAATCTTTTTCTATCAGTATTGCTAATTTTGCTAACGGCTTCGTTATCAATTAATCTTGCTTTTTCATATAACTCTTGTAAGTTTACACTTTCTAATGATTTTCTGTATTCTAAATTAGTGGAAATTTCTTTGTATTCTATATTATATATTAGCGAGTTGATATATAGTCCTGTCCCACCAACTAGAATTGGGCTTTTACCTTTTGAAATAATTTCTTTAATATTTTTATCTGCATCTAGTTTAAATTGAGCCACGCTATATCTTTCAGTTGGCTCTACAAAATCGATTAAATGATGTATTGCTTGCTTTTGCTCTTCAATCGTTGGCTTTGCTGTTCCAATATTCATTTCCTTGTATATTTGCATTGAATCACAAGATATTATTTCACCATTTATTCTATTTGCAACTTGTATGCCTAAGCTTGTCTTTCCAGAAGCTGTAGGTCCACATATAACTATTATTTTAGGTCTATTCATTGTTTTTTCCATCTCATAAATCCTTGCATATTCTATATATTTTTTATTTATATTTGTTTATTTTTTATTTATATTTTTATTTTTTTGTTATATTATCCTTTATAATTGTATTAGTTATATTATTTTTTTCAACATTGTTATAATCTTCAAAAACTTTATCATTTTCTATTCCGATACTTCTTTTGTTTCTTATATCTTCTATTCCAATTTGAATATTTTTCAAAGCAATAATTTCAAAAACTAATATAATAATCGTAATAATTACATTTCTAAGAATTATATTTTTCTTTGCTTCCATCTTTTTCTCATTTGTTGCGATTGCAATTGGGCTAGCAATCGCCACCAAATTTATTGGCATAAATGCAAATATCAGCATAATTTTTGAAGCAGAAGTAACATCACTATCTACTCCAATTGAAGCAATTTTATATATTACGTTTAGTATAATATAATTTAAAATAATCAATGATATAGTAAGTATTATTCTCGTTACTATTTCTTTTCCTTTTGTCATTTTTAAAAGTATAAAAATTCCAAATATATTAAATATTATCAATAATGTTACTATTATATTTTGCATGTCAATATCATCCTATCTAATTCTATTATTATTCTTCTTTCTCATTTTTTAATAATTAGCTTATTATTTTACATTCATAAATTTAGCTTAGCCTCTTATATTTGATACTTTTAAAATTCTATTTTATTTATATAAAGATAACTTTAAATTTTTATCTCCTTGAGAATTTCTTTTCAATATCATTCTTTGTCATTTTAATTACTGTAGGCCTTCCATGTGGGCAACTAAATGGATTTGGAAGTCTTAGCAATTGTTTCATTAAACTGTCAACTTCTTCTTTAGATAATGCCATATGTGCTTTAACAGCTGCCTTGCATGCTACAGTTGCTAAAAATTTATCTTCGATTTCTTGTTTTGCAGTTCTTGCAACAGTATCTATCTCATCTAATGTTTCCAAAAATATTTCTTTAGTATCAAATTCTAAGCAAAATTCTGGAACTCCAGTTAATTTTACGGTATTTTCACCAAACTCATCTACTATAAATCCTGCTTCATTAAACATTTCTTTATTATCTCTAAATATTCCCATTTCTTTATTGTTTAAGTTAATTATGTCTGGTATTAACATCAATTGAGAATCTTTATCTGTTTTGCTATAATAATTTTCTTTTACTTTTTCATACATAATTCTTTCATGAGCTGCGTGTTGATCTAATATATATAATTCATCTTTTATAGTCAAAATAATATATGTTTTAAATGCTATTCCAACAAATTGATAAGGTGGATTTTTATCTACTCCTTCTTTTTCAAACATTGATACTTCATTATTTGATATAGGTTGTATAGGATATTTTTCCTCATCTTCTTTTAATTTTTCTTCATATTCTTTTTTAGCATCTTCTATATCTCTTCCAAAAAGCTTATGATACATTTCTTCAAAAGAAGGCTCTTTCTCTTCAATACCACTTATATTAGAAACTTGATTTTCTTCACTAATATTTTTGTTAGTAGTTACATTTTCTTCACTGCTATTTTGATTTGATATTTCATTATTTTCTTCTTCTTCTACATTTTCTTCTACATTTTCTTTTACATTGTCTATATTTTCTTTGTCTGCTGAAACTTCTAATTTATCTGTATCTAAAGAATTTTTTAAAGGAGTTACATTGTCAATTTTGTTCATTTCTTGTACATGTTTTGCAATATCTTCTTTTATTATATCTTGCGCATCAACAAAATCCTCATTAAGTTCTTCTTTTTCTTTTATAGATTCTTCATTTTCTTTTGGATTTTCTTTTTCAATTATTTTGCTACTAGAAGAAGGTTCTTCTGCTTTTTGAATTCCCCAAGCTTTTATCCTTGCATTATTCGTTATTGAGTTATTTCTAATATCTCTTAAAATGTCATTTGGAGTTAACTCACTATAATCTTTATCAGGACTTGAAATTAAGTCTGATTTAAGTAAAGTTTCTTTTATTGCATGATATACTGCCTTGAAAACTTTAGATTCTTCCTCAAATCTTACTTCAAGCTTTGTTGGGTGTACATTTACATCAACTTTCTTTGGATCCATATCAATATTTAATATTAAAAATCCATGCTTTCCTATTGTAACTAATCCTTTAAATCCCTGCTCTGCTGCGCTAGTTAACGTTTTGTCTTTGATAAATCTATGATTTACATAGAATAATTGATTTGTTCTATTTGAACGTGAAATTATTGGTTTTCCAATAACACCATTTATATGTAAATCTTCGTAAGAATAATCTACTGGTAATACATTTTCTGTAATTTCTTTACCAAATACTGCATAAATAGCATCTTCTAGCTTTCCATTTCCAGTTGTTTGTAATGTAACTTTTCCAGTATCAACTAATTTTATAGCAACTGAAGGATTTGCAAGTGCTATTCTTTGAATAGTTTCTTCTATATAACCTGTTTCTGTAAAATCTTTTTTTAAAAACTTGTATCTAACTGGCGTATTATAAAATAGCTCTCTTATTGTAATACTTGTCCCTTGTGCACAGCCATCTTCATGTTGATCAGTTATGTTTCCGCCTTCTAAGCAAATTGTATATCCATTTTCTTGTCCTAATGCTTTTGATGTCATTTCAACTTTTGCAATTGCTGCAATACTCGCTAAAGCCTCACCTCTGAACCCCATCGATTTAACTGTGTCTAAATCGTCAGCTTTCCTAATTTTGCTTGTAGCATGCCTTTCAAAAGCAATTTCCATATCGTCTTTTAAGATTCCAGAACCATCGTCTGTAATTCGTATATATGATATTCCACCATTTTTTATATCTATTGATATATTTTTTGCTCCTGCATCTATCGAGTTTTCTACTAGTTCTTTTACTGCAGATGCTGGTCTCTCAATAACTTCTCCAGCAGCAATTTGATTTATAGTTAAATCATCTAATAATACAATTTTGCCCATTTTAAGTTCCTTTCACTTTTATAAATATGTTATATTTCAATAATATAATACCATAGCAATTTTTCATTTTCAAGTATTTTTTATAAGATATGTAACCAAATATGAGTATTTAGAATAGTATATATCATACAAAAGATTTAGAAATCTTAAGAGGAGGTATTGCAATGAGAGGTTCAAACAGCGAAATGTTATGGTTTATTATCCTTATCGTTTTGATATGCTGCTGTGGATGCGGATGTGGCCATGATGACTGTATGCCAACACCACAACCATGTTGTGGAAACGATGGAAACTGCTAATTAAGATTTGCAAAAACCATAATTTTTATCCATAGAAAGGAGGGATTTATATGCCAGAAAATAGATGCGGTGGAAGAGACAATGACTGTTGCTGTATAATAATAGTATTATTATTAATCTGCTGTTGCTGCGGCGGAGGCAAAGGATTTGGATTTGGAGGTTGCTAATTTTAGCACACCATAATCGAAATTATTGTTTATAGTAAAAAATTCTGATGTAAAACATCAGAATTTTTTCTTTAATATATTATGATTTGATATTTTAATAATTGTTTTACATAATATTTTAACTTTTTTGATTACTTTCCATAATAACTATTCAATTATTTTTTGCTTAATATTCGTCTTTGTGAAATGTACTAATAAAAGTTATTCACAGAGTTATCCACATTATCCACAGTTTTATTTTTTGTCGAATTTTGTAAGTTATAAGTTACATAATAAGTTCTTTTATGTCCATTTTGTGAACTATTTGTGTTTTTGTAAACTATTTGCAATATAAGGTAAAAGCTCTGCAACTTAAGTAATTGCAGAGCTTCATATATATTTTTTTATTTATTTATTTCAAATGTATAACATTTTTAAGATTACTATTTTTTTAAAATGTCAATAGGTATATTAAAATTTTCTTGCTTATCTTGTGATTTTTTTAAACTGGTTCTTATCTTTTGGTGCTGTGAACTCATTCTCTTCCTACCTTCTTCTCTTTGGAAGCCATACGATTTTCTTTATTAATTCTATTTCCCGATATTGTATTATCAGGACTCAGCGCTACAAGTATAAAAGTGGACGAAAACCAATGCTTACGTAAGCAAAGCTCGTATCGCCGCCGCTACGACTAGCCGAAAAGTAGTTGCTGTCGTAGTAAACGCCTCCACGAATGACGCAACGATAGAGGGTGTTAGAGCCAGACTCCGTAGTCCATTCATATACACTTCCTGCCATATCGTATATATTGCATTGTGCATCTATTGCACTTGTTGATTTTAATTTAGTCATTCCTGTATTTGCTAAATTGTTATCAGTTGCTTTTCCTATTTGATTTGCATAATTTGCATTTGTTCCACATTTCTCTATATATACTATTGCTGTATCCCATGCATAACTATTTACTAAATCACTTGTTACATTTGCACTATACATATTTCTTGCTATATCTGCTGCTTTATTTTGTGTTATATAATTCCATACTTGTTGATTTGATTTTATTGTTAGCTTTCCATTTGCATATCCTGTCCAACTTGCTGCACCACTACTATTGCCTGTTGATACTGTAGAATCATATCCTGTCACTCCTGCTTCATATCTTGCTAGATAATATCCTCCATTATCTGATACACTTTGTTTAAATTTTTCTATATCTTTTGCTATTGTATTTCCATCTCCACTTGTTTTATGTTCTGTTGCAGTTTCTTCTACATAACTTGTATTTGTACATGCTGTTGCATTTCCATTACTATCAAAACTATATCTTCCTAATGCTATATCTACAGTTTCTGTTGCACTTTTTATTTCTTTTCCTACTGGTATCCATACAAATTGATTTCCTACTGATGTGCTATCTCCAGCACTTACATCTTCTATTACTACTCCTCCTGGTATTGTTTCTGCTGAATCATCTGCTATCTTAAATCCTACTGGAATTCTTGCTTTGTTTCCTAATGCATCTGTTACATCTGTTTTAGTTGTAAATACTGTTTTTGCTTTTTTTGATGTTCCCAAATCTGCTGTTGGTATTTTGTTGCTATCTCCTTTTGATAATTTATCTACTTCACTTTCTATTTCATTTAAGCTATTTGTTTCATTTGCTGTTGCTTCTTGATATTTTGTTGTTGCATTTTTTGATTTGCTTATTATTCCAGTGTTAAATGCTATATTGATTGATACTCCTGCTAATATCAATAATACTATTATTGTTACAACAAGAGCTATTAATGTGATACCTTTTACATTTTTTATAATCCTTTTCATTTGATATTCTCCTTTCATTTTTAGTGTTAAACTTTTCGTTTCTTTTACTTTTCTGCCTTTTTACTTTTTGTTTTACACTACTTTTGCTTTTTCTTTTTGTGTTATTTTGCTTATTGTATACTTCTTTTTACTTTTTATATTCTTTTTTAGCATACTTTTGTTTTTTCTTCTTGTATTCCTCTCTATATCATTTTTCTCTTGTTGTATTTCATCTTTATATTTTTTATATAGAGATTTAATACATTTTTATTTTACAGTATCTGTTTTCTTTTTGCAATACTTATTGTAAATATTTACTTTTGTAATTGTAGGTTGTGAATTGTAAAAGTAAATTCAAGTATTAAAATAATCATCATTTGAAGTTACTAACACATCTTTGTCAGGAAAGTTAATAATCCAAATTTTATTTGCTAGTTACATCTGTTTCTTTAGCTTCTAAATCTTTCATATTAAGATTTATTCTTCCTTGGCTATCGATTTCAGAAACTTTAACTCTAACTTCATCTCCTACTGAAAGTACATCTTCTACCTTTTCAACTCTCTTGCTTGATATCTTAGAGATGTGAAGTAATCCTTCTTTTCCTCCTCCAATATCTACAAAAGCACCAAATGTTGTAATTCTAGTAACAACACCATCATATATTTCTCCAGCTACTATTTCACGAGTTAAACCTTCAATTATCTTCTTTGCTTTATTAGCCATTTCAATATCTTCAGTATAAATAAATACTCTTCCATCTTCTTCAATGTCAATCTTTACACCAGTTTCTTCAATAATCTTATTAATTACTTTTCCACCAGCACCAATTACATCTTTAATCTTCTCTACTGGAACAGTCATTGTAATAATCTTTGGAGCATATTTAGAAAGTTCTTTTCTAGGCTCTGGTATAGCTTTTAATATAACATCATCAATTATATGATCACGAGCTATCTTTGTTTTTTCAAAAGCTTCTTTAATAATTTCATAACTTAATCCACCGATTTTTGTATCAACTTGAATTGCAGTTATTCCGTCTTTAGTTCCTCCAACTTTAAAGTCCATATCTCCGAAGAAATCTTCAATATCTTGTATATCAGTTAATACTATATAATTTTCTGGATGATCATAATCTGTAATTAATCCAGTTGAAATTCCTGCTACTGGCTTTTTAATAGGTACACCAGCATCCATAAGTGCTAATGTACTGCCACAAATACTAGCTTGTGAAGTTGAGCCATTTGACTCTAATACTTCTGAAACAAGTCTCATTGTATATGGGAATTCTTCCTCAGATGGGATAACTGGAAGTAAAGCTCTTTCTGCTAAAGCTCCATGTCCAATTTCTCTTCTTCCTGGTCCTCTTGAAGCTCTAGCTTCTCCAACACTATATGAAGGGAAATTATATTGATGCATATATCTTTTTGCTGTATCATCATCTAAACCATCTAATAATTGCTCATCAGATTTTGTTCCTAATGTTGCTACTGTTAATACTTGAGTTTGTCCTCTTGAGAATAAAGCACTTCCATGAACTCTTGGTAATAAACCAACTTCTGCTGATAATGGTCTTATTTCATCAATTGCTCTTCCGTCTGGTCTCTTATGTTCTGTTAAAATCATTTTTCTAACACATTTTTTCTCTAAATCATGTACAGCTGTTGCTATATCAAATGCATGCTCTGTTTCAGCATCTTCACCAAACATTTCAACTGCTATTGCTTTTATCTTTTCTGTTGTTGCTTCAACATTATTATTTCTTATAACTTTATCTATTTCTTTAACATCATTGTACATTTCATCTTCTAATCTTTCACATACAACTTTGTAAAAATCTGGATTAACTGAAAATGATTGATATTCAAATTTTGGTTTTCCTATTTCTGATTTAATATCAGATATAAATTTACAAACCTTTTTAATTTCAACATGAGCTTCTTTAATTGCTTCTAACATTAAATCATTAGGAATCTCATCAGCTCCTGCTTCAATCATAGCTATTGCTTCTTCTGTACCTGCAACAGTTAAACGTAATTTAGAATTTTTTTCTTCCTCTGCTGTTGGATTGATAACGATTTTTCCATCAACATATCCAACTTGAACTGCTGCTGTTGGACCTCCCCATGGAATGTCTGAGATTGCAAGTGCAGCTGATGTACCAATATTAGCACATACTTCTGGACTGTTATCTTTATCCATTGAAAGTACAGTATTAACTATACATACATCATTTCTAAAATCTGCTGGGAATAAAGGTCTTATTGGTCTATCAATTGCTCTTGATACTAATATTGCCTTATCAGCAGGTTTTCCTTCTCTTCTATTGAAGCTTCCTGGTATTTTTCCAACAGAATATAATTTTTCTTCATAATCAACTGATAATGGGAAAAAGTCAACATCTGTTTTGGCTTCTTTAGCAGCTGTAACATTAGTCATTACAACTGTATCTCCATATCTTACTGTAACACTTCCATTTGCTTGTTTTGCAAATTTTCCTGATTCAATTGTTAGTTTTCTTCCAGCTAACTCTGTTTCATAAACTTTAAACATATAATTTCCTTTCTTTTATGTAAATACTATTATAATTTTTTACTAAACTTTAATATTTATATAGCTTTACATATTTTTAAAATTTACGTAACTGACTTAGTTGTAACCTCTATGTTATACTATCTTTCTAATATCTTAATGATTAATTATATCGATTATTTTGATTTCAATTTTTTCATAATTTAACTAATTCATAGTACATCATACAAGCTACTAGCATAAATCAATTACTATATATACTATAATACAATTATTACCATTTTTCAATATAAATAAAATAAAATATTGTATTTTATTCACATTTAATTATTTATAGTAAATTTAATTGTACCTTTAGTAAGCTTTAATTATTTTTAATAAATTCTAATTGCATTTTACTAAATTTAAATTGCTTTTGAAAATAATTTATTTCTTATCAAAAACACAATTTAATAGTAAATCTTAATTATTATAATGATTAAAAGCGAGCGTATTATAATTAATACGTTCGCCATCAATTTTACTATTTTCTTAATCCTAATTTTGCAACTAAATCTCTATATCTTTGAATATCTTTTTTAGCTAAGTAGTTTAATAAATTCTTTCTACTACCAACCATTTTTAATAATCCTCTTCTTGAGTGATTATCATTTGGATTAGCCTTTAAGTGTTCTGTTAATTCATTGATTCTTTCTGTTAAAAGAGCTACTTGAACTTCTGGAGAACCAGTGTCCTTCTCATCTCTTCTGTTAGATTTGATTACTTCTTCTTTCTTTTCCTTTGTCATCATAATGACATACCTCCTAATTAATATTTTCCTCTAACTGGGCCTTAGCGGAGTTTCCTTACCTAAGACTAAGTAAAAGGCTCCTTTTATAATAACATATATTGCTAAATAAATCAAGTGATTTTTCAATTTACTATAAATAATCTCTCATCAATTATTTCTTAAACATCAATATTAATCTTTTCTAACTTCTCATCAATCTTTTTAACAATTTTAGTTTTATCAAATAATTTAAATAATAAACTTCTACATGCATCAATTGCACAGCAAACTATAAAAATAGTTATAGTTCCTAATATTACTACTTTAAATATCTCTTGGCTGCCAAAACATTCATGAATCCTTAATGTTTTTTCCCATAAAACAGATTTTAAATTTTCGTTAACATGAATTAGATAAACTCCAAGAGTTAATGGTGATATGACTGTAATCATTTTATTTGCTATTTCATTTTTTATGTGAATATTTTTAAAGAATAAAAATACAATTACAGTTTCTATTAATATGAATAGCTGATTATAAAATAATGAGAAATTCAAAGAAGTTTTTACCCATATTTTATCAAAATTATCTGTACTTTTTTGTAAATAAAACCTTACAGCCATCTCTCCAAATATCAATAAAAAGAATATAATGGCTAATTTATATTTTTTTATATCTCTATCAAAATATAAGTGTATGTATCCTGCTAATAAATATAAATATATAAACCATGTTAAGCTGTAACCACCATTAGATTCCAATATATTATTTGTTGGAAAAATTGTTCTAACTACTGAAAAAATAATAGTTGATATTATTATCAAATATCCATAAGATTTTTTATTTAGTGAATTTGCTAATTTATTAATAAATGGAACTAGAAGATACAATCCCATGTATGCCGTCATAAACCAATATTGATTAGAAATAACTGGGAAAAATGTATACAAACAATCTGATGCGTTGAAATCAATCTTATGTTGCCATACTAAAATTGCATAAATTAAAACTGAATAAAAAAGCAATTCAAGTTCCAATTTCACAATCTTTTTCACTTTCATTTTAGATTTTACCATGTAATATCCTGAAATCATAACGTATAGATTTACAGCAATTATGCATATATACTCTGCAAAGTAAAAAATATAATACTCTATTCTTTGTGAATCAATAACTTTATCAGCATTATATAGAATTCCTCCAAATACATTGTAATGATGCACAATTATCATAAGCATTGCTAAAATACGTAATAATTCAAAATTAGTGTCTCTCTTTTTTTGAGTTTTAATTTCAGTTTCTTCCAAGTTATTGCTGTTTGCTTTATTTGAACTGTTGCTGTCTAATTTATCCAATTCTCTCTTATCTAATTTATTTAAATCTTTGCTATCTAATTTATTTGATTTAGCAAAATCTTCAACTTTTACTTCATCACTAATATTGGAGTCCATCTATATTTTCCTTCTATTCTTAAAATCTATTTACTTTCATCTTTTTCTTCTATAGCTTTCTTGTATCCACTTTTATATACTAAATGATAAGTGCTATAAAAAAGTAATCCAACTATTGCGCCTAATGAATCAATTATTACATCCAAAGGTTGCCCAGTTCTTCCTGCTACAAATGTCTGATGATATTCATCTGTTATAGCAAAAGCTACACATATAACAAGTGCCAAAGCTAATGCTAATGTATAACGTTTATGATCAAATATAATGTTCCATAAAGTCATTGAGAAAAATGCTAATACAAAAT
>JBPOHA010000049.1:0-11930 GCA_052036095.1 Bacillota bacterium | reverse complement strand
AAAAGCAAAAAAAAGATAATGAAAAATGTAAAAGGTATAACATTAATAGCTCTTGTTGTAACAATAATAGTATTATTGATATTGGCAGTAGTATCAATAAATATTGCAGTAAATGGAGGAATAATATTAAAAGCAAAAAATGCAACAGCAAAATATCAAGAAGCAACAGCAAATGAAACAGATAGTTTAAATCAAATAGAAAGTGAAATGGATAAATTATCAAATGGAGATAGCAACGAAATACCAACAGCAGATTTGAAAGCATCAAGAACTGCAAAAACAGTATTTACAACTAAAACAGATGTAACAGATGCATTAGGAAACAAAGCAAGAATACCAGTAGGATTTAAGATAGCATATGATTCAGCAGAAACAATACCAGGAGGATTAGTAATAGAAGATGTAAGTGCAGGAGATAGCACATCAGTAGGAAATCAATTTGTATGGATACCATGTACATTAGACGGAGCAAATGGAAGTGTACAATTAGGAAGATATACATTTTCAACAACAGATGGAACGCCAACATTAGTTCAAGCAGGAAGCGATTATGCAAAAGATGTAGCAATAAATACTGATTTTCATGAATTACAAACAAGTAGTTATGGAAATACAACCGCAAAAAGTCTAGCAAATTTTGTTACAAGTGTAGGTACTAATGGAGGATATTATCTAGCAAGATACGAAGCAGGAAAAACAACAGATACAAGTAAATGTGTAAGTAAAAATAATGTAGCAGTATATAATAATATAACACAACCAAACAGTGCAACAATAGCAAGAAATATGTATAGTTCAAATGTAACAAGTGATTTAGTAAACAGTTATGCATGGGATACAGCAATAGTATATATAGAAAAATGTGGAACAAATGCAAATTATGCAAATCAAAGAGGAGAATCAACAGATGATAATTTAGCCAATACAGGAATGACTAACTTAACATCAACCAGTGCAATAGATGTACAATGTAATATATACGATATGGCAGGAAACGTGAAGGAATGGACTACGGAGTCTTGCTCTGCCACCGGCGTTGCTTGCGTCTTTCGTGGAGGCAGTTACACCGGCAGCAACGACTGTACGGCTGTTCGTAGCCACGGCGGTACGGGCCTTACTAACGGCATTGGGTTTCGTCCACTTTTATACTTGTAGCGCTGAGTCCTGATAATACAATATCGGGAAATAGAATTAATAAAGGAAATCGTATGGCTTCCAAAGAGAAGAAGGTAGGAAGCGAATGAGTTCATAGCACAAAAAAGTGCTATGACTTATAAATTCACATAAATTAAAAAATATATAAAAAAGGCCTTGCCAAAAGGCTTTTTTTATGTTACAATAATAAACGTTGAAAAATACACACACAAGTGGAGCTTAAAATAGTGCCTAAAAATACTAAATTTTATAGTATTTTGAGAACAAATATTAATGTTGGGTTATTTTAAAGCAATGAAGTTTGTGGAGGATTAAAACTAAAAGGAGGAAATTAAAATGGCAGTTGTTGCAATGAAACAATTACTAGAAGCTGGTGTTCATTTTGGACATCAAACAAGAAGATGGGACCCAAGAATGGCTGAATATATATTTCAAGCTAGAAATGGTATTCATATCATCGATTTACAAAAGACATCAAAAAAATTAGATGAGGCTTATGCTTTTATGAGAGAACAATCAGAAGCTGGAAAAACAGTTCTATTTGTAGGAACTAAGAAACAAGCTCAAGATTGTGTTAAAGAAGCTGCTGAAAAGAGTGGAATGTACTATGTTAGCCAAAGATGGTTAGGTGGAACATTAACAAATTTTAAAACAATAAGAAAGAGAATTGAAAGATTAACAAAATTAGAGACAATGGAAAAAGATGGTACATTTGAAAGATTACCAAAAAGAGAAGTTGTATTATTAAAGAAAGAAATGGAAAAGTTAAACAAAAATTTATCTGGAATTAAAAATATGACAGAAATTCCACAAATTATGTTTGTAGTAGATCCAAAGAAAGAGCATATAGCTATTCAAGAAGCTAGAAAATTAAATATACCTATTATTGGATTAGTTGATACCAATTGTGATCCAAATGAAGTTGATTATGTTATCCCAGGAAATGATGATGCTATAAGAGCAGTCAAATTAGTTACTGATGTTATGGCTAATGCAATTATTGAAGGAAAACAAGGAGAAAGCTTAGAAACAGATGAAACAACAGAAAATGCAGAAGCTACTTCAAATGAAGAAACAAGCATTGAAGAAGTTGTAGCTGACGAAAGCGAAGACAAAGAATAATTTAGATATCTATTAGTTAGATATTTAGAATATAAAGATAATAAATTTATATTTATTATTAATATGAAAGTATATATTTAAACATTTATAAAATACTAAGCAAAATATGATAGAATAAATCTATCATATTTTGCTACTAGTAAAGGAGAAGGGAGAAAATTGATATGATTACTGCAGCTCAAGTAAAAGAATTAAGAGAAAAAACAGGTGCTGGAATGATGGAATGCAAGAAAGTTTTAACAGAAGCTGATGGAGACCAAGAAAAAGCAATTGAGTTATTACAAGAAAGAGGAATTTTAAAGGCAGCTAAAAAATCAGGAAGAATTGCTGCTGAAGGATTAGTTGATAGCTATGTTTCAGATGACAAAAAAGTAGGAGCTTTAGCAGAAGTTAATGCTGAAACTGATTTCGTTGGACAAAATGCAGAATTTAAAGCATTTGTAAAAGATATAGTAAAGCAAGTTGCATTAAATAATCCTAAGGATGTTGAAGATTTGTTAGCACAAAAATCAATTACAGATTCTACAAAAACAGTTCAAGAAGTTTTAACAAGTAAAATTGCTACAATAGGTGAAAATATTTCAATAAGAAGATTTCAAAGATTTGAAACAACAGGAGTAGTAGCAAGCTATATTCATGGAGAGGGAAAAATTGGAGTTTTAGTTGATATGGAAAATGCAGATGATACTTTAGCTAAAGATGTATGTATGCAAATTGCTGCTGCTAAGCCAGAATTTATAAATGAATCTGATGTACCAGAAGATAGATTAAATAAAGAAAAAGAAATTTTAAAAGCACAAGTTATAAATGAGGGCAGACCAGAAGCTGTTGCTGAAAAAATAGTTATGGGTAGACTTGGAAAATTCTATGGAGAAATTTGCTTAGTAGATCAAGAGTTTGTTAAAGACCCAAATCAAAAAGTTAAAGATTTACTAAAATCAAAAAATGCTTCAATTAAAGCATTTGTAAGATTTGAAAAAGGTGAAGGAATAGAGAAAAAAGAAGAAAACTTTGCAGAAGAAGTTGCAAAACAATTAAAATAGAAAGCTTTGCAGAAGAAGTTTAAAAACAATTAAAATAGAAAACAAAAATATAATAAATTAAATTGCAAAAGTTAATAAAAATATGACAAATTGAATTGCAAAAGTTAATAAAAAATATAGTAAGAGAAAAAATGCTTGAATTAGTATTGACACTCAAGTAATTTTATGATAAAATAATTTAGCGTATGTGTGTATTAAACACGTGCGCTAGAAAAAGTTTACGCTGGAGGTGTAGAAAAATGGCAACAAAAGGAGCAAGAGAACATATAACTTTAGAGTGCACAGAATGTCACAATAGAACATATGTTACAGATAAAAACAAAAAAAATGATGCAGATAGATTAGAATTAAAAAAATATTGTAAATTCTGCAAAAAACATACAACACATAAAGAAACAAAATAAGACCCTTTTTAGAGGAGGAAAAAAATGCCTAATAAAAAGAAGCAATTAAAAGATAGTAAAAAGATTAAGAAGGACACACTTGCAAAAAAAGAAGAAAATGAAAATTCTAAAAAGCAAGAAAAAAGTGAAATAACTGAAGTCGAAGAAACTAAAAAAATGCTAGAAACTGAAAAAGTTAATGAAAAAGAAAGTAAAATTAACAAAAAAGATAAGAAAAATAAGACTGATAAAAAAGCAGAGAAAGATCCAAATAAAAAGAGATGGTTCAAAAGCTTTAAAGCAGAATTAAAAAAGATAATTTGGCCAAGTGGAAAAGAATTATTTGACAATACAGTAGTTGTTATTGCTATGGTTATAATTGTTGCCGTTCTTATTTTTGTATTAGATTTGGCTTTCCAATCATTAAGTAGTTTGGAAGTTAAAAAACTTAATGAAATCAAAACTCAAGTTACAGAAAATATTACAGAAAATACAACAACAGAGAATTCAACTACTGAAAATGGAGTTGATTTAATTAATTCTACAGATGGAAGCAATTCTACTGGGGACAACCAATAAGTATTTCTGTATTGATAGTCGATAATTAGGGTAAACTATATATTTTCATAATAAATAAATATTATGAGTATATATAAATTTAATTTGCAAGGAGGCTAAAGTATGTCTCAAAAGGATTATGACTTAGAACCTAGATGGTATGTAGTGCATACATATTCTGGGTATGAAAATAAAGTAAAAACAGACCTTGAAAAAACAATAAAAAATAGAGAGTTACAAGATTACTTTTTTGATATTATAGTTCCAATGGAGGAACAAATAGAAATAAAAGAAGGAAAACGTAAAACTAATTTAAAAAAAGTTTTTCCAGGTTATGTTTTAGTAAAAATGATTGTTACAGAACAAACTTGGTATATCGTAAGAAATACTAGAGGGGTAACAGGATTTGTTGGATCTGGAACTGACCCAATTGCTTTAACAGAATCAGAAATTAGAAAAATGGGATTTGATGTACAATCAATTAGTATTGATTATGATATTAATGATCAAATTAGGGTAATTAATGGACCATTTACTGATTTCACAGGGACAGTTACTGAAATTAACAAAGATAAGCATAAAGTTAAAGTACTTGTTTCAATGTTTGGAAGGGAAACACCAGTAGAAGTTGACTTTTCAGAAGTTGAAAAAGTAAAATAATATATAACTTATAAATAAAAGATTAAAGGTAAAATTATTTATTTTGAATTAAATAAGAGTTATGCTAAAATCTTAATTAATAAGATATGTATTAATAAAATTATTGTTAAAATGAATTAGATTACTAATTCTTTTATATAAATTATTTTTAAATGTACAAACCAAAGGAGGTGCACAAAAATGGCAGGAAAAGACGATAAAAAAGAAGTAAAAGAAATTATTATCAAATTACAAATTCCAGCAGGAAAGGCAACACCAGCTCCACCAGTTGGACCAGCATTAGGTGGTAGTGGAGTTAACATCATGGAATTCGTAAAACAATTCAATGATAGAACAGCTAAGCAAGCAGGATTAATAATTCCAGTAGTTATTACAGTTCATAAAGACAAATCTTTTGAATTTATAACTAAGGAACCACCAATGGCTATTCTTATTAAGAAATCAGCTAAGATTGAAAAAGCTTCTGGAAAACCTAATAAAGAAAAAGTTGCAAAACTTTCAAAAGCACAAGTTGAAGAAATTGCTAAAGCTAAGATGCCAGACTTAAATGCTGCTTCATTAGAAGCTGCAATGAGTATGGTAGCTGGAACAGCTCGTTCAATGGGTGTTACAGTAGAAGATTAGTCTAGGATAGTCAAAAAGACTTAAAAAATTGGGAGAAATGTTAATTAAAAAAATTTTTTTGGACTTTTAAAAAATATATAAATTATATATAAATTTATTAGTAACAAATAATGTTTTTTAATTAAAGTTATTTCGTAATTACCAAAGGAGGGTAAAATGAAAAGAGGAAAAAGATATCAAGAAAGTGCAAAACTTGTTGATTCAAAGAAATTATACAATTCAAAAGACGCAATTGATATAATTGAAAAAATGCCAAAAACAAAATTTGATCAAACAGTTGAACTACATGTTAAGTTAGGAGTTGATTCTACACATGCAGACCAACAAGTTAGAGGTACAGTTGTACTTCCAAATGGAACTGGTAAAACTCAAAGAGTTTTAGTGTTTGCAAAAGGACCAAAAGCTGATGAAGCTAAGGCAGCTGGAGCAGATTTTGTAGGAGCAGAAGAATTAATACCAAAAATTCAAAATGATGGATGGTTTGAGTATGACGTAATAGTTGCAACACCAGATATGATGGGAGTTGTAGGAAGATTAGGAAAAGTATTAGGACCAAAAGGTTTAATGCCAAATCCTAAATCAGGAACAGTAACAATGGATGTTACAAAAGCTATTAATGAAATTAAATCAGGAAAAGTTGAATATAGATTAGATAAAAGTAATATTATTCATTTAGGTTTTGGTAAAGTTTCATTTGGATCAGAGAAATTAGCACAAAATTATGATGCTATAATGGAAGCTATAATTAAAGCTAAGCCAGTAGCAGCTAAGGGACAATATATCAAGAGTGTAGCTATAGCTACAACTATGGGACCTGGTTTGTATATAGACCAAAAATAATTTATATTAGCCATAGACAGTAGGCAAAAAGGTAAGCCCTACCGAGGTTAAACAAAGAGAGATAAAATTCAATCTGTTTAACCTTAATGGTTAGATAGATTGAATTTTTAATATAAGGAGGTGAATATTAAATGGCAAACAAAACTTTTATCGCAGCAAAAGAGGAAGAAGTTAAAAAGGTTGCAGAACGTATTAAAATATCTAAATTAATAGTTTTAGTTGATTATAATGGAATAACAGTTGAAGATGATACACAA
Organism: Bacillota bacterium; assembly: GCA_052036095.1. GTDB lineage: Bacteria > Bacillota > Clostridia > TANB77 > CAG-508 > CAG-793. The sequence goes on along the minus strand of JBPOHA010000049.1, from coordinate 5,288 downwards.
TTAAGAAAAAGTCTAAGAGAAGTTAACACACAAAGCTCAGTTATAAAAAATAATATTATAAAAAGGGCATTAGATGCAAATAACGAATCTGGATTAGATGAAGTATTATCAGGACCTACAGCAATGGTTACATCTGAAGATGATTATGTTACAGGTTTAAAAGCAATATACAAATTTGCTAAAGATCATGAAAACTATAAAATTAAAGGTGGAATAATTGACGGAAAAATAATGAGTGTTGAGGAATTAATAACACTTGCAACATTACCATCAAGAGAAGAACTTCTTGCAAAACTTGCTGGTTCATTACTTGGAACTATATCAAAGATTGCAGTTGCACTTGATCAAGTAAGAATACAAAAAGAAAGTGAAACATCTGATTCTAAAGCTGAAGTAGCAATTGAAACACCTACTCAAGCATAGTTTATAATCATGTTAAATAAGATGAAAATCTTATGAAAAATTAAATTAAAATATTAAAATGTTTGCAAAACTATAAATTGCATGTCATATAAGACAAAAAAATATAGCACTATAAAATATTTATTATAGGCTAATGAGAACTTTGTTTAAAATAAAGTTATTTTAGAATAATTTTTAAATAGAGTTAAGTATGTTGCCATGATATATAATTGGCAAATAAGATGTAAACTGCCAAGTTTACAAAAAAGATATAGGAGGAAATTTAAAATGGCAAAAGTTGATGAATTATTAGAATCAATTGACAGTTTAACTGTAGTAGAGTTAGCTGATTTAGTTAAGAAAATCGAAGAAAAATATGGAGTATCTGCAGCAGCAGTTGCAGCACCAGCAGCAGGAGCAGGAGCAGCAGCAGTTGAAGAAAAAACAAACTTCAATGTAGTATTAAAAGAAGCTGGAGCACAAAAAATCCAAGTAATTAAAGTCGTTAGAGATGCAACAGGATTAGGATTAAAAGAAGCTAAAGACTTAGTTGATGGAGCTCCAAAGACAGTTAAAGAGAACGTAGCAAAGGCTGATGCTGAAGCATTAAAAGCTAAATTAGAAGAAGTTGGCGCTAAAGTTGAATTACAATAATTTTAAATATTAATTTAAAATATTAATTTAAGATTAAGACTCTTTGTTAAGAGTTTTTGAGCGGATAAGTAAATAATGCTTATCCGCTTTTTATTTTTACCATTATTTTATCATTAGAATAAAGCATAAAAAAATTGAAACCTTCGAGAGGCTGCCTTTTTAGCAACTTTATCTCTGATCTCAATTTTTTATGCTAAAATTCTTCTTATTGTATCATATAAATACGTTTTATATTCATCTATAGGAGAAGGGGTATTGTATAAAATTGAATTAAAACATGTAGAACCAACAAGTTCAACTATTGTATATAATGTAACTGTTGGGTTACTATAATGCTTTCCATTTTCTTTAGATTTTTTTGTAAAAAATTCATATAAATTTTCTTCAGCATTTTCTGGCGATGAAACTTTTGTTAAAGTACCAGTGACAAATCCTATTGATAAGTCTTTTGAAATAAATTGCAAAAGAATTTTATTTTTTATTAATTCATTTACTACATAATTAATTATAAATATAACTTGATCATCAAAATTATTAATATAATTTTTCTGCAAAGAGTCTAATGCTTTTTGAAATAGAGAATTAGACACTTTCCTAATTAGTCTATCACGTATATCATATTTATCTTTAAAATACAAGTAAAAAGTTCCTTTTCCTACTCCTGCTTCATCAACAATATCTTGGATTGAAGTATCTTTTATTCCTTTTTTAGTAAATAAAGAATATGCGGTATCTAATAATTTAGTTTCCTTTTCTTTTTTATTTTCAACTGATTTTTCCATTAATAAAAAACGACTCCTTTCATAAAAATTCTCAAAAGCAGATTTTAAATATAAAAATAGATAAATAATTTTATTTAAATTTACTTATATAATAATGTAAAATAATTAAGTCTATAAAATTTACTTATATAATAATGTAAAATAATTGAGTCTATAAAATTTATTTATGTAAAAACATAAAACAATCTATATCAAGAATAACATTAAAAATAAAAAAATTCAATAAATTTAAAAAATTTTAAATTGTAAATAATATATTATTAATATTATTACATAAAAATGACTAATAGTCAAGCATACAGAAAAAATTTTTCAAAGTAAACAATTAAAATTTATAAAAAAGCTTAATTTAAAGTATAAAAAAATTACAAAAATCGACTGAAAACATCAACTTTTACAGAACATATACTTATAAAAACTAAGCATAAAATAAAATTTAAAAATTATTAATAAAAATATTGACTAACGGTCAGTTTAATGCTATAATAAAAATAATTTAAGAAGAAAAAATTAATATTCAAAAGATAAAGCAATAACAAAATACATTAACATTCAAAAGGAAAAGCAATAACAAAATACATTTACATTCAAAAGATAAAGTAATTAAACTAAGAAATTGAAAGGAGTTTATATAATGTCAAAGATAAGCAATTTTATATGTAAATATCATAAGGTAATTATTGTAATTGCGCTATTACTATTAATACCATCAATTATAGGTTACAAAACGACAAAGATTAACTACAATATATTATCATATTTACCAAGTGATATTGAAACAGTACAAGGACAAAATATTTTAAAAAATGAATTTAATACAGGAGCTTATTCTGTAGTATTAGTTGACAAAGATCTTCCAAATAAGAACGTAATTCAAATGGAAAAAGAAATTAAAGCAATTTCAAATGTCAACCAAGTAGCAGGAACAACAGATGCGACAGGTAGTGTACTACCAGAAAGCATGTTACCCGATGAAGTAAAAGATGAAATTGAAAAAAATGGTTATGTTCCAATTTTAGTAACTTTTAAAACTGAAATATCAGATGAAGAAACATTTGATGCAATAGAAGAAATTAGAGGAATAGTTGGAGAAAATTCAAAAGTATCTGGAACATCAGCATTAGAGTATGATACTAAAAAATTGGCAGATGATGAAGTTCCAGTATATGTAGCAATTGCGGTTATATTATGTTTAATCGTACTAGAACTTGCAATGGATTCAGCTGCAGTACCAGTAATATTATTATTAGGTATAGGAATTTCAATTTTATATAATATGGGAAGTAATGTATTCTTAGGTTCTATATCATATATTACAAAAGCTATAGCAGCTGTTCTTCAGCTGGGTGTCACAATGGATTTCTCAATATTCTTATATCACAGTTATCAAAGAATGAAGAAAGTATATGATAAAAAAGAAGAAGCAATGGCAAAAGCTATTGATGAAACTTTTATAGCAATTATAGGAAGTTCAACAACAACAATCGCAGGATTCTTAGCATTATGCGCAATGGAACTTACATTAGGCAAAGATATAGGAATTGTAATGGCAAAAGGTGTATTAATTGGATTAATTACAGTTGTTACTATTTTACCAGCAATGATTCTTATGTTTGACAAATTAATTGAAAAAACAAGAAAGAAAGAAATAGTACCACAATTTAAACATTTGAATGGATTTGTAGTAAAACATTATAAAGCAATTTTAGTTGCTTTCTTAATATTGTTAATACCAGCAATTTATGGTAATTCACATGTAGCTGTATATTATAATGTTGATAAATCACTACCAACCACATTAGCAAGTGTTCAAGCAAATAATCAATTACAAGATGATTATGGAATGGGTTCAACACAAGTTGCATTAGTAAATAAAAACTTATCAGTAAGCAAAATGAAAGCTATGTTAAGAGAAATTAAAGCAACAACAGGAGTTGAATGGGTAATTTCAGAGGACAGCATTGATAGTATTAATATTCCAAGCGAAGTATTACCAGATGAAATCACAGACATATTTGAAAGTAACAATTACAAAATGTTAGTTATAAACTCAAAATATAAAATAGCAACAGATGAAGAAAATGAATTAGTAACTAAATTAAATGATATTATTAAAAAATATGATTCAAATGCAATAATGGCAGGTGAAGGACCACTTACTAAAGACTTAGTACAGATAGCAGACCATGACTTTAATAGTGTTAACTTATTCTCAATAGGAATTATATTGATAATAATGTTCTTAGTATTAAAATCTGTATCATTACCATTTATATTAGTAGGAGTTATAGAATTTGCAATAACAATTAATATGGCATGCGCATACTACACTGGAACAACGTTACCATTTGTTGCATCAATAGTAATTGGTACAATACAATTAGGAGCTACAGTCGATTATGCAATATTAATTACAACAAAATATATGGAAAATAGAAAAAATGGAAAAGAAAAACATAAAGCAATAGGAGATTCACTAAATGATTCTGTAAAATCAGTAGCAGTAAGTGCTATGTGTTTCTTTGCAGCAACATTTGGAGTATCAATAGTATCACAAATAGATATAATAAAATCTATATGTACATTAATTTCAAGAGGAGCAATTATAAGTATGATTTCAGTAGTAACAATACTTCCAGCATGCTTAATCCTATTTGATAAAGTAATATGCAAAACAACAAAAGGAATGAAGGATATTAAAAATTAATATATAGCAATTTTAATAATACATTAAATTTATTAATAATAATTAATAAAGGTACAAACCAGTATGATATGACTTAGAAAAATAAAAATTAATATATCTTAAAAAAATTAGGAGGAAATTATGAATAAGAAAATTGGATGTAAAATAGTCGCAAGTACAGTAATTGCTAGTATGTTAATAGTTCCAGCATATAATGTATTTGCATATACAAAAGATGAAACAGTTTATACAAAAACTGCAAATGATGGTTCAAGCTATCAAACAATAGTAACAGACCATATTAAAAATAGTGATTCATTAAGTGAATTAAATGATATTAGTGAGTTAACAAACATTCAAAATACTAATGGAGATGAGACTTATTCTCAAAATGGAAAAACATTAGTATGGAAGGCTAACGGAAACGATATTTATTATCAAGGTAATACTGACAAAGAATTACCAATAACTATGAAAATTACTTACAAATTAGATGGCGAAGAAATTAGTGCAAAAGATTTAGCAGGAAAGACTGGTAAACTTGAAATCAACATTGAATTTACTAATAATGAAAAACATACAGTAGTAGTAAATGGAAAATCAGTAACAATGTATACACCTTTTGTAATAGTTTCAGGAGCAGTATTTGATAATGAAAAAGCTGACAATATAGAGATTACAAATGGTAAAATTATAAACAATGGTAGTAAATCAATTGCAGTTGGATTATGTATGCCAGGAATGCAAGAAAGTTTAGGAATTGA
>JBPOHA010000088.1:0-3613 GCA_052036095.1 Bacillota bacterium | reverse complement strand
TGATGATATTCATCTGTTATAGCAAAAGCTACACATATAACAAGTGCCAAAGCTAATGCTAATGTATAACGTTTATGATCAAATATAATGTTCCATAAAGTCATTGAGAAAAATGCTAATACAAAATATACTGAAGCATGTATTACTTTTCTTATAGGTGCATTAATCAATGATGATGCATGTGCAAGTTTTGCATCTGTTGGATGTGAATCTGTGATGCCATAATCATTTGTCACATCTAAAACATCTTCAATAAATACACTTATTATATCAGTACTCTTTCCATTTGAATTAGTGGAATTCATTGCTGATAATTTAAATATACATACCATCCAACTTATAGCAAGTATAAGCATAAAAATTATTTTTAGTGCTTTTTTCAATAAAATCACTCCTTATTTAATTATTTTATAATTTCTTTTGTACATTCTATTGCACTTGCTATAACTTTATCCATATCATAGTATTTATATTGACCTAATCTTCCTCCAAATATTACTTTGCTATCAGTTGATGCAAGCTCTTCATATTTTTGATATAATGCATTGTTTTTTTCATTATTAATTGGATAATATGGTTCTTTATCTCTTGTCCAATTGTCTGGATATTCTTTAGTTATTATCGTTTCATTTGGTGAATCTTCAATTGCAGTAGCTCCTAAACTTTTTCCATATTCAAAATGCTTATGTTCTATTATTCTTGTATATGGTATTTCATATTCAGTATAATTTACTACAGCATTCCCTTGATAATTCTGTTTTTTCAATATCTCATTTTCAAATCTTAAACTTCTATATTGAAGTTCTCCAAATTTGTAATCATAATATTTATCTATTGGTCCTGTAAAAATTATTTTATTAGCTACTTTATTTAGTTCTTCTTTATGTTCAAAATAGTCATAATTTAATTTTGTTTCTATTCCATTTAGCATTTTTTCAATTATTTTAGTATAGCCACCTATTGGAATTCCTTGATACTTATCATTGAAATAATTGTTATCATATATTAATCTTACTGGTAATCTTTTAATAATAAATGCTGGAAGTTCTGTACACTTACATCCCCATTGCTTTTCTGTATATCCTTTAATTAACTTTTCATATATAGTATTTCCAACTAATGAAATTGCTTGCTCTTCAAGATTAGTTGGTTCTTTAATACCAGATTCTAATTTTTCATTTTCTATTTTTGCTAAAGCTTCATCAGGAGTTATAACACCCCATAATTCATGAAAAGTATTCATATTAAAAGGTAAATTATAAAGTTCATTTTTATAACGTGCTACTGGAGAATTAGTATATCTATTGAATTCTGCAAATTGATTAATATAATCCCATACTTCTTTATTACTTGTATGAAATATATGAGCACCATATTTGTGTACATTTATGCCATCAATATTTTCAGTATAGATATTTCCAGCTATATGTGAACGTTTATCTATTACTAGACATTTTTTTCCTTTTTTATTTGCCTCATATGCAAATATTGCTCCAAATAATCCGGAGCCTACAATTAAATAATCGTACATTTTTTCCTCCTACTTAAGATAAATTTAAAATTTTTTTTATTGGTTTAATTAATTTCAATAATTCCGTAATACCTATAGAAATTAGCAAAACAATTATTGTTTTAAATATATTTATTTTTACACCTCTAAGATTTATTAATGGAAATATATATTTTGATACAACTGCTAATATTAACATATGTATCATATATATATTTATAGTTCTGCTCCCTATGAATTTAGTTACTCTATTTTCTTTTATTTCAATTCTAGAAAAGAAGATAAATACAGAAACACACATTATTAAATTTCCCATTTTACAATAATCATTATTTATTCTTTCATATCCTCCATCTAAAAATGAACCCACTTGCAAATATCTTGATATTATTATCAATGCAAGTCCAAATATATATAATAATAAATAAAAAATGAGAATTTTTTTACTTGCTTTTACTTGATAATATTTCTCATGTAAATAATATCCCAAACAAAAAAGAAAGATATAATTTAAATCTTTAGTTATTATACTAAAACTATTACTAAAGAAAGTAAAATCTATTTTAGGTATGGCTAAATATTTATTCATTATCATAAAAATTTCATTAAAAAATTCAATACCAAAACTAAAAATAAACGAAAATATTAATATATATTTTAAATACTTTTTATCATAATCTAATGCTATCTTTATAAATGGAAAAATTATATATATTCTTATTAATGAATATAAAAACCATAAATGTTCACTTGGAACATTTGTTAGATTTGCTTGTGAAATAAAATAATAAAGAATATCTATTGCTTGAAAATCACTTAAATAAACTTTTCTGCTCATTAAACAATAAGTTAGTATTAATAACTTCCATATAATTAATCCTAGAATTAAGCTTAATATCTTTTTCATGTGTTTTTTTAATTCAAATTTACTTTTTAATAATAACGCTCCATTTATCATAAAAAATATTGGTACTGCAATTATTGTTATTATCATTGTAATATTTGAAAGTTTAGACTCACTTATCCATGGATAATGAACATATATAACTAATATAATAGCTACTGCCTTTAATAAATCAAAGTATGAAATTCTATTATTTTTAACTGCTATTTTATTATCTTTCTCCATTTTTTCCTCTTATTTTATTTATTAATTGAAATTTACTCTATATTTTTATTATTTTAGTATTATAACAATATTTCTTTATAACATTACATGTCTTTTCTAAATCAATATCTTTTATTTTTTCAAAATCAGGCATCTTTTTATTTAATGTTAAGTATTTTTTTTCTCCCATTCGATGTATTTGAAATATCTCTATTTCTTTTATTTTATTTTCTTTAATAAATTCTAATATCAATCTAATATTTTGTGGTGTATATGTATAATCATATACAATAGGGATTCTAAATGTTGCCTTTTTTTCTGCAGATAGTATTTTTTTTACATTTTCTTTATATAATTCTATATTTCCATTTATTTTTTTTATATTTTTGTTATCTAGTATTTTTATATCTATATAAAATTCATCAACATACTTTATAGCTAAATCAACAAATTCCTTTGGAACACTTAATGCTGTTTCCACGCATATATTAATTTTCTCTTTTTTTAGATTTATCAATAACTTTTCTATCTTTTTAAATTGTAATAATGGTTCCCCACCAGAAAAAGTAACTCCACCACAATTTTTGTAATATTCTTTGTCTTTCATTATTTCTCTTTCTAAATCTGATAATTCTATTTTAAATCCATAATAGCCACAATTTTTATTATCTTCATATCTTTCAATATCAAATTTAATATTTTCAGGATTTGAACACCATGGGCATCTTAAATTACATCCTTTAAAGAATATTGTGGTTCTTATCCCTGGTCCATCATGTAAACAAAATCTTTGTATATTACTAACTATCACATTCACTGCTTATTGCCCTTTCAATTAAATAATCCTTATATTCAGTTGGTAAATCTTTAAAATATGCACTAAATCCCCAGACTCTAACTATTAAATTTGGAAACTTCTGTGGATTTTTTCTTGCCTCTATTAAAGTTTTGCTACTTACTACATTCATTTGCATCTCAAAGAATCCAATCTCAAT
>JBPOHA010000083.1:0-18846 GCA_052036095.1 Bacillota bacterium | reverse complement strand
ATAATTCATCCGCAAATTTCTCATCATAAATTGCTTCATATAAAAATCTTCCCCTAAATGATTTTTTTGATATCTTTTTTTCCATTATTTCTTTAAATTTTTTAAATTTTTTTAAACTTATCATTATTTTCTCCTTAAATTTTAAGCTATAAAAAATAGTAATTACCTTTGGCATAATTTATTTATCTCATTTCTTTATTTTATTAGCTATATATTTAACATTTACTATTTTTTAAATACCATTCTGCAAATTGGTCTTTTGCATTTCCCCAATATGATGATTCTTTTTCATAATCTAATTCTCTTAATTCGCTTAATGTCATCTTTTCTCCATCAGGAATAAAGAATTTATCGTGCCATCTGCCACTCTCGCCTTTTGCTTCATATGCTATTTTTCCTGTTCCCCCACCTGTAAATACTATTGGTTTTTGTCCTGGTTGGCAAAATGCAAAACAATGTTCTATTCTTGCTTTTCTATTACTTTCGTTTTTTAGCAATTCTAAAAATTTTTTAATACCTATTTGCTTGTCAAAATAATGATTGTATGGACCTGGTAAGCCTCCTAATGCATCTATGTAAAGCCCTGTATCTGATTTTAATACAGGTTTGTTTAACTTGTTTGCAGCATATTCTGCGCTAAATGCTGCAACTTTTTTACAGTCATCTGCTTGTATTTCTAATACTTCAAAGTCCGGTTTCATTATTTCTAACTGTATACCATATTTTTTTATAAAGAATTCATTTGCCTCATTCATTTTTCCTTGATTAGTTGTCAAATATATTATTTTTTCCATTTATACCTCCAGTATATAATTATTTTTTATAAATTTTTCTTAGTTTTATTTCCCTATATGACAATGTTTGAATAATATATTATTTCTTTATTTAAAGATTTAGCAAGTTCTATTTCACTCTTTGTAGTTTCTCCAATATAATTATTATCTACCTTCATTATTTCATCTGACAATTTAATTTTTTCTTTACTTTAAGAATTATAACACTTTAATATTTATTTTACAATGAAAGACATAACATAATAAAACAAGCGCCCTGAGAAAGATTCCTAAAGCTCTTGTTATTACTAATGTTGTGCTTGGTGCGACCAATCTCATTATTGAAGCCAAAGTCGTAGTTATTTACAACTTTTAGCACCTTGGCGATTGATATAAAATCAATTTGTCAATGATTATGATTAAATTAATTTTATTCTTTTTACTAATTCATTTTTTCCTAAAATTTTAAGAATCTCGTACAAATCAGGAGTCATTGAAGTAGTTGTAATTCCAACTCTTATTATTGTAGCTATATCTGTAATATTTCCTTTAAAATTATCTGGGTTTTCTTTATATTCTTTCATATTACCAGCGTACCCATATTTTACTGCAACTTCTTTCATTTTACTAAACCACATATCTTTATCATCTTCAACAGAATAATAGTTATTTATATAATCATTTAATATTTTTTTTATTTCATTTATATCTTTTATATTTTGCCATTGATATTCTTTTTCGCATTCATCAAATAATTCTTTAAACATATACCAATTCATTTTTTTTACATCTGCATAATTTGAAAAATCCTTTCTTGGTTTCTTTTGCTCTCTTTCAACATTAAAAACTCTTATACTATATTCTTTATTTTCTTTTAACAAATTATAAAACTCAACATCATATTCTTCAGTCCACTCTAATAAATTATCATATAATTCTCCTGCTTTCATTTTTGAAATACAATTTTTAGAAATATTTATTAATTTTGCTGTATCAAATAATGGACTACTTCCAACTTTTGAAAAAGAAAATTCAAATTCATCTAATGAAGCATCTGGATGAGCCATTCTCCAACTTTCAAAATTAGTATTAGCTATTGTCATTAAGTATTCTTGCAATGCAACCACTGGATATCCTCTTCTATGATAGCTTTCAACAGTAAAGTCTGTATCTTTTCTTTTACTTATTTTTCTTTTTACTCCATTAGAGTCCACAATCATGATTAATCCCAAATGAGCATATTTAGGTTGTTCAAATCCAAATTTATTAAATAATTCTATGTGTACTGGAACAGAAGATAGCCAATCTTCTCCTCTCAATACATGAGTTGTTCTCATTAAATGATCATCTACTACGTGAGCAAAATGATACACTGGTATTCCATTACTTTTCACTAAAACAATATCTTGATCATTCTCTGGGAATGTAACCTTGCCTTTAACTAAATCTTTAAATTGTATTTTTTTATCATAATTTCCCGTTGATTTTAGTCTAATTGTATATGGAATTCCTTCTTTTATCTTTTTTGCTCTTTCTTCATTATCTAAATTTCTACATCTTGCATATTGACCATAATATCCAATTCTATCCTTTTTTTCCTTTTGCTTTTCTCTTATTTCATCTAATTCATTTGCATTACAAAAACAAGGATATGCCATTCCATTTTCGATTAAATATTTTATAAATGTATCATATATATCTTTTCTTTTACTTTGTATGTATGGTCCATAATCTCCATTTTGCTCTGTTGGTGAAATAACCCCTTCATTATATTTCAACCCTAACATTTTTATGGCATTAACAATGCTATCTATTCCACCTTCAATTTCTCTTTTTTGGTCTGTATCTTCTATTCTTAAATAAAATACTCCATCTGTTTGTTGTGGCAACTTATTTTCTATAAAACAAGATAACATATTACCCATATGTACAAAACCTGTTGGACTAGGAGCATATCTAGAAACCACTGCTCCCTCTGGTAAATTTCTTTTAGGATATTCTTTTTCGTAATCTTCTATTGTTTTTGTTACATTCGGAAACATTAATTCCGCTAATTCTTTATTTGTCAATCTAATCACCTTTCCTTTATCATTTTAACCCATTTATTATTCTTAGCATCATAGCCTATTCATTTTTCGCTTTTCAATTGTTCATTCAGTATTCTTCAACATTATTATATAACTTTTACTTTTTCTAGTCAATTGTTTCCCTTAATATTTAGGCAATTCAACATTAGAATATATAAAATCTACTCATCAAATACTGGGGACAAACTTATTAATTTATTATTATAAATTCAAAATAATATAACTGCTATCTAAATTTTTCTAATTCAGATATTTTAATCTTTTGATTCAAATTAGATATGAATTTTAGTCTTTGCTTTATGACTTCATCAAATTGTAGTTCTTCCTTAATTATCTTCATTTCAAACACCATCCTTTCTCTCGCTTTGCTCGTTCATCGCAATTGAAAATCTTTTAAAAGAGTTTTCAATTGCAAACCTTTTTTGGATGATTTTTAAATTGCTTTTAAGGCTAACTAAAAAAATCAACCAGATTTATTTTCTGATTGATTTTTATATCTCATCTATTCAAAAAGTTCGAACAGATTCATCACTGGAGCGATTTCCAAACACGTTTACCAAAAATGTAATACATAATTTTTACTTTACAATCTTTTCTAAATCAATATTAGCATAACTTTCAAGATATGTTAAGTATTTATTAAAATTTTAAAAATTCACTTTGTATTACATTAATTTAATAATTTCTTATCATCTAAATTTTCAATATTTTTAGTACTTCTATTATTTTTTAGTATCTCATATTGTTTTTTTGCTATAGTATTTAATTTTTCTATCCTATCTTTTTGGCTCATATTTATATTAATCATTTCTGCATTTAAATTTTCTAAATTGCTTAATATAATCAATTGAAGAATCCTTGCATGGTCTCTCATATTACCATCACAATTTGGATTTTTATCTTGCCATTCTTTAGCTGTCATTCCAAATAAAGCTACATTTAATATATCTGCTTCATTTGCATAAGCATATAATTTTTGAGTTTCAGTTAAAGTAGGAATGATGTTTTCTTTTATACTATCTGTATGTATTTTATAATTTGTTTTTGCCAATTCTCGTCTAACAGACCAGCTAATTTTATGTTGATAGCTTTCATTTTGCTTTAATCTTTCAAATTCCTTAATTAAATATAATTTGAATTCAGGAGAAAGCCAACTTGCAAATTCAAAAGCAATATCTGGATGAGCAAATGTTCCTACACTATACTTACCGGAACTTGGCACAATTCCACTTGCATTAAATTGATTTTTCCAACGTTTTGGAGTCATTGTAAACCTATTATAAGGTGCTTCCTCAATTTTAATTCTGTGGAATTCCACGGAATTAAAATCTTCATTATTTATTATCTCCCACAATCCATAGAATTCAAATGAATTTTTGTTAGACATCCAATTTCTTATCACTCCTGATGGATCATCTTTATTTACATATTTAGCTAAATCAGTTATAGATATATAATCAACATTTTTTATTCTTATAATACCAATTTGTTTTTCTTTTACAATTATTTGAGTTTTTATAATTTCTTTTTTCATAATATCACATCCTTTGTAATATTATAGAACTTATGTTCGTGTTTGTCAAGCATATTTTCGTACATTATATTAAAAAAAGCAGAATTTTTTTCCGCTTTTTTTCGTATATATTATTATAATTTATAAACTTATTTGTTATATCTTTTATCTCCCCACCAGTTAGGAATTATATCTCTCAAATATACAATTTTTCTTGTTTCATAGTCTGTAAGAATCTCCATGTTTCTATTTTCATAATTCAATTGCATTAAAAATTCGCTACAAGATCCGCAAGGCATCCCTCCATTTAATTTAGGTGGCTCATTTCTAATTGCAATCATCCTAATTATTTTTCTTTCGCCAGTATTTATATACATATTTAAAGCTGCCACTCTTTCAGCACATAAATTCATAACTCCACTTGCACCTTCTATGCAAAAACCTGTAAATATTTTTCCACTTTCACTTTGAACTGCTGCTACCACATGATGTGCTGTTATAAATGGTGAAACATCTTCAGGATGGTATTCGTTCTTTGCTTTTTCATACATTTCTTGCCATATATCCATATTGGTTCCTCCTCATTACCTTTATTTTTAATAAGCTTTAATCTTTACTAATTTTGTCTTTTATTTTTGTATAATATATTATTTCTTTATCTAAAGATTTTGCAAATTCAATTTCACTTTTTGTAGCTTCACCAATATAATTATTTACATCTACTACCATTATTGAATCTGATAATTTAATTTTCTCTTTATGCATTTTTACAATCATTAAAATTTCATCTTCTGTATAAATGGTTTTACTGTTATCTACTGGAAATGCAAGAGTTAAAACAACGTTTCCTTTTAATTCTAATTGAATTGCTAATTTCATCATTTCTTCTTTAAATTTTAAGCTACCACAAATAGTAATTATCCTTGGCATAATAAAACCTCCTAATTTTGTTGGAGCGAATAACAACTTACATACTTGCTCTCTTTATGAAAATATTATATATTAATTCTTATATTATTTCAATGCATATATAGTATTTCTTTATCATTTACTGTATAATTATATTGAGAGGTGATTTTATGGTTGATATGCATATGCATTCTACGTATTCAGATGGAGTCCAAACAGTAAAGGAAATTTTAAAGATATGTGAAGAAAAAAGACTTGATTATATTTCATTAACAGATCATAATACTTGTAGGCAATACACAGATAGTTCAATAAAAGAAAATATATTTTCAGGTAAAATTATTATGGGTGCTGAAATGAATGCTTATCTTGATAATGGCAAAATGATTGAATTTTTGGCATATAATATTCAAAAACCGGAAACTATTAATGAATGGTCTGATAAATTTTATTCATATGATATATTAAAAAATAAATTTGAACTATCAAAAAATAAAATACTAGAAATATGCAATAAAAATAAATTGATTTATGATAAATCAATTATAACTAAAGATATACCCATAACAGACTTTTTTGTTGTTCATATGTATTTTGAATTAATTAAACATGAAGAGAATTATAGCCTAATGAATGACTGTTGGAAATCTTTTAATGATTTCAGATTTAAAGAATTAGACAACCCAAATAGTATCTTTTATATGGGGAAAGATGAATCTCCTAAACCCAACTATAAAGATGTTGCTAAAATAATTCATAAAGCAGGAGGATTGGTTTTTTTGGCACATCCTTATGAATATAGCTTTGATGATACTTTAGGATTTATAAATAAATTAAGAAAAGAAATTCAATTAGATGGCATAGAATGCTTTCATCCATCTGCTGAAGAAATAAATACTATTAATGTATTAATTGAATATGCAAAAAATAACAATTTATATATTAGTGGTGGCAGTGATTCACATGGCTCTAAAAAGCCTAATGTTTATATAGGCGTTGGCCATGGCTCTTATAGTGTACCTAATGAATATATAGAAGAATGGTATAGGAATTTCAAAAGTGATAATGTTAATGGTTAAAAGAGCTAAATGGCTCTTTTAATATTTACATATTTGCAAGTGCTATGCCTATTTTCAATACTATACATTTTCATTAACATATACTTTGTGCAAAATAGGGCACAAAAATGGAGCCCTAAGAAAGATTCCTAAAGCTCGTGTTATTACTGATGTTGTGTTTGGTACAACCAACCTCATTATTGTAGCTTTCAACGGGAATCTACCCGCGCCGTATTTAATGTCCAAAGGGACATTAAATTAGCTCCTTTTCGATTCCAAATACTTATGCAAAAGAATAAGATAATTGCCGAGTGGAAATTGTTTCATAGTTGGAGCGGGTAGCGAGAATCGAACTCGCGCAATCAGGTCGGAAGCATGATATTCTAGCCACTAAATTATACCCGCATATATAATGTGCTAATTTTTATATAAGCACATTTCATTATTTTAATTAAAATTAGATTTATCAAATTAAAATCAAAAACTTACTTTATATTATCTATAAAACTTTGATCTATTTTATCTGCTTCTTCTTGTGTTATATATCCATATTGTACCATTGATGATATTACTTTCTTTTGTCTTTCTTTGCAAAGTTCTTTATTTGCAGTAGGAGCATATACGCTTGGAGCATTTGGAATTCCTGCCATCATTGTGCACTCTGGCAAATTCATTTCATTTGGTTCTTTTCCAAGATATCCTTCACACGCTTGTTTTATGCCATTATATCCATTTCCAAAATAAATAGTATTTACATATAATTCTAAAATTTCATCTTTCGAATATTTATTTTGTAAATCTATTGCAATAAATACTTCTGCGATTTTTCTTCTAACAACTTTAGTTTCTTCCATAAAATATAAATTTTTTGCAACTTGTTGAGTAATTGAACTTCCACCCTCTTGCAATTCTCCATTTTTTGCATTCGTAAATATTGCTCTAGCAATTCCTATTGGATCAATTGCTCCATGTGAATAATATCTATGATCTTCAACTGCAATTACCGCATTTATATAATTTTCTGGCAATTTATCTTTTTTTACAAAGTCAGGACTTGATTGTGTTTCTGAAATTTTTTCTTGTAATGGGTCTTTTTTTATAGTATTTTTATAAAAAATATATCCATATAGTGTTACTGAAAATATTGCTATTAATAATATTATTAGTAAATTTCTAAAAAATTTCTTCATTCTTCCCTCCTTTATTTTTATTTATAAGTCTTTTTTTGCTCTTTCAATAATGTGTTTTTTCTTTATGCTTAATTTATGATATAAAATATTTATGTAATTTTTTTAATATTCTTCAATGTTTATTTCTAGTTTTTCTTCTAATGCATATCTTTTTTCTATTGAAATTTTACTAACTTGATTATCATCAACTATTATGTATTTGTTCATGGCATCTAATACTGATTTTGCAATATTATCTATATCTGGTTTTTTAGTTGGACTAATTCTTCCATCTAACATATCTGCCATTTTCTTTTTACTTGTGTTAGCTGGAATTTTTAAATATGCAATTAGTTCTATTTGGACTCGTCCCTCTATTGCATCATGTTTTGGATATTTTATTTTAAAACATTGTCTAATATAATTTTCATAATCTTTAGTTTTGTTTGGAGTATATACAGTGCAAGTATACATGTTTACTCTAGGTCGTTCTTTTCCAATTATATTTCCTTCTACTTCAAATTCATATATCATATATTTTTTCCTAACTTTTTTATTACTCTTATATTATACATATAAATACAAAATTTTGCAAATTATAATTTTCATCTCAATTTGTATATTCTATATTTATCTTATACTTATTTTAATTAAATTACAACTAAATATGTAATTTCTATATTTTTACTTTATATTTATCATATTTTTTGCATAAATTTATAGTTGATTTATTTTTTAATTTATTAATTGGGATAACATAAATATATATTTCTTTTGTAAAATTCATACTAACTCCTTCAATTATTAATTAATAGATATTTTCATATAAAAAATACCACAATTAATGAAAATCATTAATTGTGGTATTTAATATTTTTTATTATATATGGTGGGCAGAGATGGATTCGAACCATCGTACCCTTACGAGAACAGATTTACAGTCTGCCGCCTTTAGCCACTCGGCCATCTGCCCATATATAAAATAAAAATGGTGCGCCTTCAAGGATTCGAACCTTGGACCGACCGGTTATGAGCCGGTTGCTCTGACCAACTGAGCTAAAGGCGCATTTGTTATGCACGTAAATAATTGTACAATATTTTTAATTTTCTGTCAATACATTTTATAAATTTATTTTACTTTTTTTATTTTTTTCTTCTTATTCCTTTATTATATTGTGTTTTTTCTTATGCGTTACTTTTTCTCTTCAAATAAATTGCAATGAATTATTTTTTATATCGTTTATATTTAAATTTTATATTTTACATAATGTAAAATACGGTTCCTAAATAGAAACCGCATTTGTATAATCTCTATCAACTTATTAAAATATAATTAAATTTAATATTTTAAAAATAATTATATTATATATTTTTTAATATTAAATTTAATTATATTTTTATATTATTTATTAATTGTAGTATTTCCTTCTGGTAATCCTTCTGGCAATTGTAATACAATCTTGATTTTAAATGCATATTTTATTGCTCTTACGAATTTACTATTTTTAAATTTATTCCATAATGATGATTTAACTTCTTGTCTAGTTTCTGCATAATAATCTTCATAAACTCTTTTGCTTGCTATAACTGGTTCTTGCTTTTCATATACAACTGCAGTTTGCATAGGTTTTGATTTTACTTGGTTGTCCATTTGCATTGCTGCAATATTATTTGGAATTGTTGTATTAATACTATCAGATAATGTTACTTTATTAGTATTGTTTGCAACAGTTTTTGCAATTTCATTATTTATTGCTTGGTCTTCTACCTTTTGTTCTTCTGCTACTGGTGTTGGTATTAATTTTAATGCATCAGCAATTTCTATTCCTATATAGCTAAGAGCTTTTGATCTATCTTCTACTCTCTCCATGTCAATTTCTATATGTAAATTAGATTCAAGATTTGCTACTCTTGCATTTATTAGCTTAATAGATGCTTGATATTCTTCTGATTCTTTGTTTTCACCTTTAGCTATGATATTTAAAGCTTCAATTATGTCTTCTGAAAATCTATTGTTTAATTCATTTATTGTTTTTTTGCATTCATTGTCTCCAGCTTCAGTTATTGCTAAAACTTGTTTTAAAATAGATGCTGATTTTATATTATATTCTCTTTGCTTAATAAGAGTTTCAATTTGTTTCGTATTGTCCTCAAATTGATTTGTAGCATATTCTACTAATTCGTATGCTGCATCATATACACTCTTAGGAAAGTTTTTCTTTTTTGGGTACTCTATTAAGTAGGTCTTAATTGACTCTACTAAATCTTTAAAATAAGAGTTATCATCTAATTCAATGATTTGTTTCTTACTGTTAGGATTTATAAGTCTTTGAACCTTTTCTATATTTGATAAAATTTTTTCTTCCGTGATTACCATTCTCACGTTTACTATACCGCGTTTTGGCATTGTAAACAACCTCCTTTTGTTATTATGTTAAGTATGGTATTATTTTCTAGTATTGCCTATTACTTTGTCATAATTCTATTACAATTGCAAGTCGAATGTCAAGCTTATTTTCAAAGTTTTATATTTCATTTATGTTACAAAAAATAATTAACTGTTGTGGTATGTCTGTTTAGTCTTTTATAAGAACTATCTTCGCTTATTATCATTAATTTTAAATATAGAAGATTGTAATTATTTTATATTAATATTTCATCAATAATATTATATATAGTGACAATATTTTTTATATATAATGATATTATTATTTTTTGTTTATTTCTTTATATCTTTTTATTTTCATTGTCGATGTTTTTTCAAATTCATCTTTTTTAATTTCTAAGCATTTTACAGCTTTATATGATGTTAGTTGTTTATTAACAATTTTAATTTTTTCCCAAATAATATCATGAATCTGTTCATCTGTTAAGTCTTTTTCATTTGTTTTTTCAATTTCTTCTATATTTGGAATTACTTTTGCTGTTATTATTAATTCTCTGTCATCTTTTCTTTTTGCTTCTTCTGCATCCGGTGTTTTTCCATATACCATGCACTCTTTTATTTCTGGTACTTTTGATAATAACATTTCAATTTCTTCTGGGTATATATTCTTTCCGTTTTGAGTTACTATTACGTTTTTGCATCTCCCTGTAATAAAGACATATCCTTCATCGTCAACATATCCTATATCTCCAGAGTGAAAATATCCGTCTTCTGTTATTGCTTTTTTAGTTTCTTCTTCGTCTTCATAATATCCAAGCATTAGTGTAGGACTTTTTATCATTAGCTCTCCCTCTCCATTTTTATTTGGATTGTTTACTTTAATGTCTGCTTGAACTATTGTTTTTCCTGCTGATCCTACCATTGTTTTATATATAGGTGTAACAGCTGCTATAGGAGCTGTTTCTGTTAAGCCATATCCTTGTAAAAAAGATATTCCTAAATCTTCTAACCATTTTCCCACTTTTGGATCTATTGGCGCTGCAGCAGAAACTATTATCCTTAAATTTCCACCTAAATTGTCATAAATTTCTTTGAATACTTTTTTCTTTACATCTATTCCTATGTTTCTTAATCCATTTGTGATATGTATCATTGATCCTACTATTGCTTCTTTGTGGCTCTTATGTATGCTTTCATTAATCTTTTTATAAATACTTTCTATTAAAAGTGGTACGGCAATTATCGCTGTTGGTTTTGCTTCTTGTAAGTCTGGTACTATGTATCTAAGTCCCTCACATATTGCAACTCCTGCTCCTGTTGCCATTGGTAATAAAAATCCTATTGTTGATTCATAAGTATGATGTAATGGTAATATTGATAAAAGCATATCATTTGGGAATAATTGTACATATGCTGTAACTGCATTAATATTTTCAGCTAAGTTTCTATTGCAAATCATTACGCCTTTTGAATTAGATGTAGTTCCAGATGTAAAAATTAATACTTTAAATTCTTCTGGATCTATTTCAATATTTTCATAAGTTTTATCTCCAGATTTTAAAATATTTCTTCCTGCTTTAACAAGATAATCTATTCCAACGTCTTTTCCTTGTAATGGTGTATCTGATTTCATTTCTATAAAATATTCTACTTCTGGAATATTTTCTTTTACTTTTTTTATATCATCTGCTTTTTTGGGTGAGTAAATAATTGCTGTAGCTCTTGACCTTCTTACAACATTTTCAAGTTCGTTTTCCGGTAATTCTCTATCTATTGGAACTGCAATTCCTACTCCGCAAAGCATTGCCATATATGATAGATACCATCCATATTGTGTTTCGCCTATAATTATTACTCTTTTGTCTTTTTGATTAAGTAATTTTATTAATGCAGTACCTAGTGCACTTATATCTTTATCAAATTGCTTATAAGTAGTAATTTGATATGGAGTTTTATGATCAGGCTTTTCTAATATACAGTCTTCATCTGGATATTCCTTAACTGTTTTTTTGAAAAATTCTCTTACTGTTTTGTAATATGTACGTTCAAAAGGTTCTGTTCTGTTTCTCTTTGTACTTTCTTTTTGCATTTTTTCATAATCAATTTT
This sequence comes from Bacillota bacterium, assembly GCA_052036095.1. Classification (GTDB taxonomy): domain Bacteria; phylum Bacillota; class Clostridia; order TANB77; family CAG-508; genus CAG-793. The sequence continues at coordinate 6,844 of JBPOHA010000083.1, read as the reverse complement.
TATCTTGTCAAAGTTTTCGACAGAGTCCATTTTTATTTTTCCAAATTTCATTCTAGGTATTTTGAATTCAGTTTCCATTATATTTTTTCTCCTTTTTTAATATATAATTTTTAAAAAGCTATATTAATTATTTAGATTATAATTTTCTTTGCTGTTTATATCAAATCATTTTGAATATAATTAATTTTTATTGCTATAAATTTTTCTTTCAAATATTATCTATTTCTTTTAAATTTTATATAATTTCTATCTATTTCTTTAAAAATTGTATATAGTTTCTATCTATTTCTTTATATAATTTTTCTATTACTAATTCATCTGTTTTTTTGTAATACAGATTTCCACATGCAAGTCCGAATAGTTCTGTCGCCATTATCCCTACATCAGCTTTTCGTATTTCTTGGTTTTCCATTCCTTCTTTTAATACTTTTTTTACAATATCTAAGTATTCGTTTATGTATTTTTGGCATGTTTTGCTTCTTGAACTGTTTCCCCATACTTCGCTTAATACAATAGACATAAAGTTTTCATATTTATATATAATCTTGATTTGTATTAAGACTATTGCTCTAATTTTGTCTATATATTTTTCTTGTTTGTCTGTTTTAATATTAATACTATTTTTTAGTAAGTTCATACCTTCATTTATAAGGAAATTAAATATTTCTTCTTTGCTTGTAAAATGATAATATAAAGTTCCTTTTGCAACTCCAACTTCAGAAGTTATCTCTTCTATGCTAGTTGCATCATAACCTTTTTCTGCAAAAAGTTTCATTGAAGCTTCAAATATTTTTCTTTTCGTTTTATTCATTAGCTATGCCTTTCTCTATTTATTTTCTAGATTTTGCGTCTAATACATCCAAGTTGTCTAATGCTTTTCCTGTGCCTAAGGCTACACATGATATGGCATCCTGTGCAATCATTACATTTATTCCTGTACTTTTTGAAATTATCTTGTCAATTCCATATATAAGGCTTCCTCCACCTGTCATGTAAATTCCTCTCTCGCTAATGTCTTCAACTAGTTCTGGTGGTGCTTTTTCAATTACTGTTTTTACAGCATCAACAATCTTCATTACTTGTGGTAATAATATAGTCATTAATTCTGAAGAATGTACTTCAATAGTTCTAGGTAATCCAGAATCTATGTCTCTTCCGCTAATTTCTTGTGAGATGTCTTCATCTCTTGGATATACACAGCCAATGTTTATTTTTAAATTTTCTGCTGTAATATCTCCTATTAACATTCCATATTTTTTCTTTATATAATCTTTTATCGTTTCATCAAATGTATTTCCTGCAATTTTAATTGAGGTATTTACAACAGATCCTCCAATTGAAATTACTGCTATATCTGTTGTTCCTCCTCCAATATCAATAACAAGGTTTCCAAGTGGTTTTGAAATATCTATTCCTGCTCCAATTGCTGCTGCAACTGGTTCTTCAATGAGATATGTTTTTTTAGCTCCAGCTTGTGTACTTGCATCTATTACAGCTCTTTTTTCTACTTCTGTAACTTGTGATGGTATACAAATCATTATTCTAGGAGCAAAAAGTCTCTTTCCGCATACTTTTTTTATATAATATTTTAACATCTTAGATGTTATTGAAAAATTAGATATTACTCCATTTTCTAATGGCCTAATAGTTTCAATACTAGTAGGAGTCCTTCCTACCATTTTTTCAGCTTCTTTTCCAATAGCTAATATGTCGCCAGTTTCTTTTTTCACTGCAACAATTGAAGGCTCTCTTAAAACAATGCCTTTTCCTTTTACATAAGCTATTACTGTTGCTGTACCTAAATCTATACCTATATCTTCGCTCAAAGTAATTACTCCCTTCAGTAAATAGATTGTACCCAATTTATTGCAATTATATTACATTTGGTAAAAAATATCAATGCTTTTTTGCCGTTCACTAAAAAATGCCCATTCATTCGTATTTTTCAGTATCGAATGAATGGACAGTTTTGAATTAATATTTAGTTCAAATTTATATTTCAATTACTGGTTTATATATTTCAAGCCATATATTTACTTGGCATAAATAGGCCATAAGTTGAGGTCCTGTCATAAGTTGACCAAACCATGGTCTTGAAAAAGATTTACCATCAGTTTTAATTATATCCCATATATCATTTTCATTTAATAAATCTCGTATAGGTGCTTGTGGATTATTCATTATATCTATTAGCATTTTCTTTACTTTTGATAAGTAGTTTGGATTCCATGTTTTGGGATATGGGCTCTTTTTCCTTTCCACTATTTCTTCAGGTAATTTGCCTTTCATAATATATCTAAGTAAACCTTTTTCTCTTCCATTTAATGCTTTTGTTTCCCATGGTATATTCCATACATATTGTGCTAGTCTATAATCACAAAATGGTACCCTTAATTCTAAACCATTGTACATAGCCATTCTGTCTGATCTGTCTAGTAATGTTTGCATAAACCAATTCATTGTTAAATATGATATTTTTCTCTTCTCAGCAGTTTCTTTTGAATCTGTATCTAATATTTCTACCTCATTAATACTTTCTTTATATCTAAAATCAATATAACTTTTTAAATCAATCTTTTTTTCAATATCTTCATTTAATATATGTTGCCTTCCATCTATATTTATTGACCATGGAAATGTTTGACTTTTTAATGCATCTTCTCTAAAAAACCAAGGGTATCCTCCAAATATTTCATCTGCACATTCTCCAGTAAGTGCAACTGTTGCCTCTTTTTTTACATTTTTGCAAAATAACAATAATGATGAATCCACATCTGCCATTCCCGGTAAATCTCTTGCTATTACTGCATCCTTTAAAGCATCTGCTAATTCTGGTGTATCTAGCATTACAACTTTATGATTTGTATTTAATTTTGAACTAATTAAATCTATATAATCACTATCTGTATTAGGTTGAAAATCAGTTCTTTGAAAATTTTTATCGTTATCTTTATAATCAACTGAAAATGTATTTATTCTAGGTAGACTATTCTTTTTGCAATATTCAGATGCATACATTGTAATTATACTGGAATCCAATCCTCCAGATAGGAAAGTGCATAATGGAACATCTGATACTAGTTGTCTTTCTATTGCATCATTTAGTAAAAAAGTAAGTTTGTCACAAGTTTCTTCAAAGTTATCTGTATGTTTTTCACTCTTAAATTTCCAATATTTCTCTGACCTTAAACCACTTCTATTGTATACAAGAAAACTTGCAGGTTTTAATTCTTCAATATCTTTAAAAGTTCCAATTCCAGGTGTATGAGCAGGACCTATTCCAAACAATTCATTAATCCCAGTTTTATCAATTCTTGGATAAATACTAGGATATTCAAAAAGTGCTTTAATTTCGGATGCAAAAATTATTTCACCATTTTTTATAGAATAGAATAATGGCTTAACACCAAAATGATCTCTTGCCATAAATAATTCTTCTTTTCCCTCATTCCATATAGCAAAAGCAAAAATTCCATTCAAATGTTTTACCACATCATAGCCGTAGTAAATAAATGATTTTAATAAAATCTCTGTATCACAATGTCCTTCAAAAGTAAATCCATTGTCTTCTAGTGTTTTTCTTAATTCCTTAGTATTATAAATCTGACCATTATATGTAATAACATAATTATTTCCTTCATACTTGCATACCATAGGTTGTTTTCCACCCTCAGGATCAATAACAATTAAACGTCTATGGCCAATGCATATATTTTCTTTTACATATAATCCCTGCTCATCAGGACCACGTTTGCATAATTTTTGATTCATATTATCAAGAATTTTATTAGATTCTTCATAGCTCATATTTCGAGCAAAATTAGTAAAGCCAACAATTCCGCACATAACAAACCTCCTAAGATTAATTATATGCGGAAAAATTTGAATTATTTATAAAATCAACTTAATATTAAAAAGTAAATAATCAAAATTATTAAAAAATTAATTTAATATAAAAAAGTAAATAATCAAATTTATTAAAATTAATTTAATATAAAAAAGTAAATAATCAAAATTATTAAAAAAATTAATTTAATATAAAAAAAGTAAATACAATATATTATTTATTTGTCCTTGCGTCCGACTTGCTTCCTTATGTTACAAATCAAAGATTATGTAACTGATTCGTCGTTAGATGCAAGTCGGAAGTCGCGCTTCGCTTATTCGCTGAGCGCGGACTGCAAAAATAATATATTGTATCTACTTTTAATTATCTACTTATTATTTTAGAATTCTATTTTTTATTTTAGAATTCTACTTATTATTTTAGAATTCTACTTTTTATTTTTAGAATTCTACTTTTTTGCTAATATAACTTTCAAGTTCATCAATAGGAATACGAATTTGTTCCATAGTATCTCTATCTCTAACAGTAACTTGATTATCTTCAAGACTGTCAAAATCAATAGTTACGCAATAAGGAGTACCAATTTCATCTTCTCTTCTATATCTTTTTCCAATTGAACCTGCTTCATCATAATCACAAGCAAATTTCTTTGACATTTTGTCAAATACTTCATTTGCTTTATCTGATAATTTTTTAGATAAAGGAAGAATTGCAATTTTGTATGGTGCTAATGCTGGATGTAAATGTAATACTACTCTTGAATCTCCTTCTCCTAATTCTTGAAGTTCATAGCTGTTACATAAAAATGCAAGTGTTACTCTATCAGCTCCAAGTGATGGTTCTATAACATAAGGTATATATTTTTCATTAGTTTCAGGATCCATATATGTTAAATCTTGTTTAGAATGATTTGCATGTTGTGTTAAATCATAATCAGTTCTATCAGCAATTCCCCATAATTCTCCCCAGCCAAATGGAAAAGCAAATTCTATATCTGTTGTAGCTTTGCTATAAAATACAAGTTCTTCTTTTGAATGATCACGAAGACGAATATTTTCTTCTTTCATTCCTAAGTCAAGAAGCCAATTCTTGCAAAATTCTTTCCAATGTTTAAACCAATCTAAATCAGTTCCAGGCTTGCAAAAAAATTCAAGTTCCATTTGTTCAAATTCACGAGTCCTAAAAGTAAAGTTTCCAGGAGTTATTTCATTTCTAAAAGCTTTACCAATTTGAGCAATACCCATAGGCATTTTCTTCCTTGTAGTTCTTTGAACATTTTTAAAATCGACAAAGATACCTTGAGCTGTCTCAGGTCTTAAATAAACTGTTGAAGTAGTATCTTCAGTTACACCTTGAAATGTTTTAAACATTAAATTAAATTTACGAATATTTGTAAAATTAGTCTTGCCACAATTAGGACATGGAATTTTATTATCATTAATATAATTTACTAATTGTTCATCTGTCCAACCATCAGCTACTAAATCTTTGCCATTGTCATGAGCCCATTCTTCAATTAATTTATCAGCTCTGTGTCTTGTTTTGCAATCTTTGCAATCTATAAGTGGATCAGAAAAACTAGTTAAATGTCCTGATGCTACCCAGGTTTCAGGGTTCATTAAAATTGCTGCATCAAGACCAACTATATTTTTTTGTTCTTGAATGAATTTTTTTCTCCATAAAGCCTTTACATTGTTTTTAAGTTCAACTCCTAAAGGACCGTAATCCCAAGTATTTGCTAGACCCCCATATATTTCAGATCCAGGATAAATATATCCTCTATTTTTGCATAATCCTACTATTGTGTCCATATCGTTTACCATAATTTGTTATATCTCACTCTCTATAAATTCTATTATTTACTTATGTTTCATAACATTTTTTATTTTAGCACTTATGCCTATTTATGTCAAGAATATTTTCACTTTCTAAAAAGTGTATTTACTCACCATATTACATTATATAATATTTATGCTATTTTTATAATTTACATACTCCCATTTATATTTATGAGCTCATAGCACCTTTTTTGTGCTATGAACTCATTCGCTTCCTGCATTTTTCTCTTTGGAAGCCATACGGCTTCCTTTCTTAATTCTATTTCCCTATTATCAGGACTCATCACTACAAGTATAAAGTTACACGAAAACCAATGTGATCACGAACAAGGCTCGTATCATTGTAGCAACGATTATCCGTAAAGATACTGCTGTCGCAGACGTAACTGCTTCCACGAAAAACACAAGGAGCGCCGGTGTCAGATGCAGACTCCGTAGTCCATTCACATACATTTCCTGCCATATCGTATATATTACATTGTACATCTTTATTTGCTCCATCGGTCGCCATTCCTGTATTTGCTAAACTTGCTTGTAATTTATTTTTCTTTGCATAATTTGTATTTGTTCCACATTTTTCTATATATACTATTGCTGTATCCCATGCATAACTGTTTACTAAATCACTTGTTACATTTGCACTATACATATTTCTTGCTATTGTTGCACAGTTTGGTTGTGTTATATTATTATATACTGCTACACCTTTCTTACTTACACATTTGCTTGTCTCTGTCGTTTTTCCTAATTCTATATCTACCGTTTCTGTTGCACTTTTCTTTATTCCTTTTCCTACTGGTATCCATACAAATTGATTTCCACCTTTACTATTTGCAAGGTCATCTCCTTCTGTATCTGATATTACTACTCCATCTTTTATGGTTGTTGCATCTGTGACTACACAGAACCCTACTGGTATTATTGCCACTTGATTATTGCTATCTGTATATTGAGTCTTTTTATCACTTTTTACTCCTCTTATTGTTGCTTCAAGTGTTACAAATTGATTTACTGTAAATGTTTTATTTGATGTTCCAGTCGTTGTTCCATCTGATAATTTGTAATTTATTACAAATGAATACTTACCATTTGCTGTTACATTTAATGTTGTGCTTGCATTTCCTGTGTCTGCTCCTGTCACTGTTAATGTGGTTGTTGT
>JBPOHA010000045.1:0-4213 GCA_052036095.1 Bacillota bacterium | reverse complement strand
AATAGAAGTTGCTTGGGGAAGAGGAGATCAGAAAATAGTAGAGAGTATATTTGGCTATACAGTATCAGCAGATAAGGGAAAACCAACAAATTCAGAATTTATAGCAATGATTGCTGATAAGTTGAGATTGGAGATGAAAACTACTGCATAAATAATCATGCATCTATACATAAAATTTTCTACAACGTAAATTATAAAATTTGAAGTCGTAAAATATTTAAAATTCATTTTGCTATGGTAAAGTTATACTGTAATTAAATAATACTTTAATTAAGAATAAATATAAATTATAAGTTTTATTTAATTCGAAAGATTAAAATATCAAAGAACAATAAAAAATTGATTTCAGGTTAAGGTAAAATAGATGATACATACATTTTATATAAAAAATAAATTATATTTAATATATATTAAAAATTGAGATGAATTGGATTGAACTAAAATTGTTAAATAAGAAATTTTAACACAAGTAGTTCAAAACTAATAATAATCTCAATTTTTTTTATAATAATACTTGAAAAAAATGGATTTTATAGTATAATAAGTCTACGATTAAACGTAATAAGAATGGAGGAAATAAAAGTGTTAGATCAAGGACAAGCAAAACTTACAAAAGATTTAATAAAAATTAAAGTAGTAGGAGTTGGCGGCGGAGGAAACAATGCTGTTGGCCAAATGATAAAATCTAGTGTAAACGGTGTAGAATATATATTAGTAAATACTGAAAAAGGAATTTTAGATAGAGCTAACACTAAAGAATGTAAGGTATTACAAATAGGTAAAGAGTTAACAAAAGGCTTAGGTGCAGGAGCAAATCCAGATATTGGGGAAAAAGCAGCTAAGGAAAGCATAGAAGAGATTGATAAAATGTTAGTAGATACAGACTTGCTTTTCCTAACAGCAGGAATGGGAGGAGGAACTGGTACTGGAGCGATACCAATTATTGCTCAAGAAGCTAAAAATAAAGGAATAACAACAATTGCAATAGTTACAAAACCTTTTCTATTTGAAGGCAAGTTAAGGGCAGTTAGGGCACAAATGGGGCTTGAAAAATTAAAACCATATGTAAATGCTTTAATTGTGATATCTAATGATAAGTTACTTAAAAATACTACTAGCAATCTATCAATTTTAAATGCTTTTAAAATGACAGATGATGTATTAAGACAAGGAATAGAATCTGTAACAGATTTAATAAACTCAGTAGGAACTATTAATATAGACTTTGCAGATATTCAAACAATATTGAGTTATGAAGGTTTTGCTTATATGGGAATAGGAGAATCAGAAGGAGAAAACAAAATTGCTGAGGCTACAAAGAATGCTCTTTCTAATCCATTAACAGAAAGTGTAATTGATAATGCAAAAGGTGTTATTTTCAATATTAAAGGTAGTGAAGATATTGGATTAGATGATATAAATAGAAGTGCAGAACTTATTTCAGAAAAAATAAATCCTGATGCAAATGTAATATTTGGTACAGTTATTGATGAAAATTTAGGAAATAAAGTAGTAGTTACAGTTGTTGCAACAGGTGTTGATGAAAAAAAAGTAGAAGAAAAAAATAAAGATTAGAGGAAAAAATGACAATAAAAGAATTTAATTTATTGGAAATAGATGTATATGAAGGAGAAAAATTAATATACAATGGAATGTGTGAAAATGCTCCTGATGAATTAAAAAATAGGCAGATAAAAATCGAAGGAAATGAAGGAAAAAAATTGATTATTAAATTGATATAAATATATCTTACAAATTGATATCAATAAATTCTAACTTTAAATATATTATTTTAATAAGATATAATAATAATAAATTTTTAAGATTTGTATAAAATACCCATATGTGGAAATAATTCTTTTAAGGAGAGTACACGTATGGGTAAGTTTGATAGAGAATATGCTGTAAGGCAAGCTGAAAGTATTTTACAACTATGTTCAGATAAGCAAAATAAATATAATAAAGAAGATAAATTTAAAATAAGAAATTGCAATTCATCAAATTTTTTGGAAGATGATATTGAAATGTACGAAAAAAATAAAATATATTATTCAAAATATAATAAAAGACGGATTACAATTTAAATATAAAAAAATAAAACGAAAAAATTTCATTTTAAAGATAACTATTGCAGTTATTTCTATTATATTGCTAACAATAATTGCATAATTATCATAAAATCTTATCAATGGTCATATATTATAAAAGACCAAAGATAGGATTTTTTTTATGGAAGGTGAACAATTTGGATAGAATAGTTAGTGATGATGAAAAAATAAGAAAAGCTGAAGAGATAAGTAACAGACGTAGAAATAGGATACCAATAAGTAATATTAATTCTAAAACGAAAAAAATGTCAAGATTGACCAGGACATTTGTTCAAGTACTAAGTAGCATAATTATTTTTGGAATAGTATATTTAGTAAATCAAAATAATAGCATGGCTTTTGAAAACATAAAACCAATAATGTCAAATGACATAAATTTTCAAGAATTATATACAAATGTAAATGGATTTGTAAAAAATATTTCTACAAATATTAAAGATAATTCCTCAAATCAATTTTCTATAAACTTTTTTGGGATAACAAAAGAAAATACTGAAAACAAAGATGCAGAAAATAAATTATTAGAAAACAACCAAACAGAAAATTCAAATACAAATAATTCTAATATTAACGATAATAGCGACCAAATAGTTAATTCAAATATCAATAATTCAAATATCAATAATTCTAATATTAATGATAATAGCAACCAAACAAATAATTCAAATATTAACTCTAATAGCAATCAAGTAGACAATTCAAATAATAATGATGATTCAGATAATAGCAAAGACAATATTGAGAGCAAAAATGAAAGTAATTCAAATAACGGAATTGGTGGAGGAAATGATGGAGCAGAATTAAGCCAAACTGATCAAGACATAGCTTTTATTAAATCTAATGCAAATTTTATTAAACCAGTTGATGGATGGGTATCTTCTGGATATGGAGAAAGAACCCCAACAGATATTGTATCCGCAACACATGCAGGAGTTGATTTGGCTGCAAATGCTGGAACAGATATAATTGCATCTATGGAAGGAACTGTTGAATTAGTTTCTAGCGAAGGTGACTATGGAAATCACTTAAAAATCACGAATGGAGAGATAACTACTTTATATGCACATTGCAGTAAGATAATAGTCAATCAGGGAGATTATATAACACAAGGCCAAAAAATAGCTGAAGTAGGCTCAACAGGAAGGTCAACAGGACCACATCTACATTTCGAAATAAGAAGGGATAATAGAACAGTAGATCCTCAAGCAATACTGGAATTTTAATTTATAAAATGAATAAAAATATGGAGAGAGAATGCAAATAAAAATTGATTTAAAAATATTTATTTTTGCAATAATATTTATTATTACCAAAAATATTAAGATATATGGATTACTAATGCTATTTGCTCTAATTCATGAATTAGGACATTTAATTTGTGGCTTTCTATTAGGATTAAAACCGCAATCTATGAGCATTTTGCCTTATGGGTTTAAAATAATATTTAATGCATATCCAGAAGATTACAACGCGAAAATAAAATCAGGAAATCTATTATCAGTAAAAAAAATAATTTTAGCTTTAGCTGGACCATTAACAAATATTATATGTATATTAATAGAAAATATTGCAAAATTAAATATTGGAGATATAAGTTATCAAAGCATTATTTATGCTAATATATTAATAGCTATTTTTAACCTATTGCCGATATATCCATTAGATGGTGGAAAAATATTACAAGAAATATTGCATATTAATTGTGGACTAAGCAAGAGTTACAAATACACAATGATAATAACTAAAATTAGCATAGCAATGTTAATATTTTTATCAAGCTTTTTAATATTAATATATAAAAATGTAGGGATTTTGATAGTTATTATTTATGTTATTTATATAGCTTACATATCAATAAAAGAATTTAAATTGAAAGAAAAAATATATACTGATATTGAAAAATATAAATTACATGGATATCAAAATGTCTAAAATTTAATGAAAAAATATATTATTGTTTACATAAATTCTAAAAAACTGTTAAGTAAAAGGGAAAATGTCCCAAAAATTTCTAAACATTAGCACTAAATTTTAGTGCTAGTTTTTTTATGCTGTTTCTCTATATGATTGTTTTGCTATGTACTCATTGAAAGATTTTTCTCTCC
>JBPOHA010000034.1:0-15971 GCA_052036095.1 Bacillota bacterium | reverse complement strand
AGTGAAGAAGAATATAGAGCAGTACTTAAATCAAACGGATTCTTAACAAGAGATTCTCGTGAGAAAGAAAGAAAAAAGTACGGATTAAAGAAAGCTCGTAAAGCACCACAATTCTCAAAGAGATAATATGCTTTATGCACAAAATACAAAACTCGGAAGTATTAATACTTTCGAGTTTTGTAATGTTTACAAAGTTTATAAAATTTTTTGCTTATCTCATTCCATGATTACCTTTTGCATTTTGCATTGTACTATTAGGATTAGTAAAGCTTATACCTAAAGCGTTTGCAACAGCGTCAATAATTCCATTACTACTCATAGTAGCACCACTTACAGTACTTACGTTAATTGATTGAGAAGAAATAATTTCATTTATAATTGTATTTTTTGCTTTGCTAAAATATTGTTCATCTTCCATATAAGATTCAATTGCAATTGAAGTTACTTTACCACTTTTAACAACAACTGATACTTTAATATTTCCGTTTCTTCCAGTTCCAGTTCCACTATAAGTTCCATCTGCTAAATTACTAAAATTTGTTGAAGTTACAGAACTAGTTGAAGAACTTGAAGTAGTTGATTGACTTGAAGAAGAATTTGCAGTAGTTGAACTTTGAGTATTTAAAGTAGAAGAAGTAGTATTTTGACTAGATACATTAGAACTACTTGCAGTTGTATTAGAATTTGCAGTGTTTAATGATAAGGTATTTGAACTTGAGCTGTTTGAAACAGAAGAAGTAGTTGTTGCTGAATTTGTTTGAGATGTAGAAATTTGACTACTACTTAAAGCATTTGCAACAGCATTGATTATTCCGTTACTACTAAAAGTTGCTCCACTAACAGTATTTACATCAGTTGATTGAGATGAAATAATTTCATTTATAATTGTAGATTTTGCCTTATTAAAAAATTGATCATCATCTTTATAACTTTCAATAGTTATAGATGTAATATTTCCATTTGAAACTGTTACTTTAACTGTTGTAGTTCCTCTATATCCTTGAGCACTTCCTTCATAAGTACCATCAGTATATTTTCCTTGAGAAATTGATGTAGTATCAGATGTTATATTAGCCATTGAATATGAGTTTCCAGATGCAATAACACCACCATAATATAATCCAGCTATTGCAACTGATGCAACTGTACCAGAAATAGCTTCCTCTGGATTGGTATATAGAGCACAAGATCTGCAAACATCAATACATTTAAAACAATCAATACATTCACTAGATTTTACTTTTCCAAATTCTGTTGTTTCTTCATTAACACTAATATTCATTGGACAGTTCTTATTACACATATTGCAATTTACACATTTTGAAGAACTTTTTTTAATTTTATATAAACGAGGTTTTGAAATTAATGTGAAAATTCCTCCAAGTGGGCAAAAGTATTTACAGAAAAATCTTTCAATAAACAATGAAGAAATTATTATTAACAATAATATAAATCCTCCAATAGATATTAAAGAACTTAAATCTGTCCAACCAGAATATGTTGAATACATTCCAAAAACATTCCAAGGACTAATTGTTCCTAATGCAATATTTAAACTCCATAAAATTATCATTACAGCTAAAATACCATATTTTACATATTTCATGTATTTATCTACTTTTTTAGGAATTTCAATTTGCTTTATATGTAATTTTTTTGCTATAAAATTTGATAATTCTTGCATACTTCCGAATGCACAAAGGTATCCACAAAAGAATCTACCCCAAAGTACAGTAATTGGTATAACTGCTAATAATATTAAAAATTGTGATGACATAGAGCTAAAAGTAAAAGTACCTGAAATCAGTGCCTTATATATACCTCCAATAGAATTCCATATTAATATAAATAATCCTGGAATTAAAATAAAACTAGCAATTTGTATAATATGTCTAATTAATTGCGTAAATGATTTTTTTCCTTTCATTAAATTGTTTGTACTATTCATAATTTTTCTCCTTAAATTTTAATCTTATCCTTTAAACCATCTGTATAAAAAAATCTTCCATCATTCAAAATAAAAATTCCATCTATTTTTCGATTTCTAAGTAATTGACTACTTTTATCTAAACCTAATGAAAAACAAGCAGTTGCAAATGAATCTAATTCTGCACCATTTTGTCCTATCAAAGTAACTGAGATAATCTCATTGTCAGTTGGATATCCAGTATTAGGATTTAATATGTGATGATAGATTTTTCCATCCTTACTTATAAATTGCTCGTAAATTCCAGATGTTATAACATCATCATTAATACTTTCTAACTCAATAACTTTATCAACTTTATTACCAGAATTTATAGGAGTAAATGGATTTCTAATTCCTATATTTCTTTTTTCACCAATACTTGATACAGTTCCACCTAAATTTATAATAGCATTGCAAAAGCCATTTGATATAATGATATTTTTAATCTTATCAATAATATATCCTTTTGCAATTCCACCTAGATCTATTGATTCATCTTTATTTTTTAGCATTATAGAACAATCTTGTTCATTTAAACTTATATCATTATAATTTACTTTTCTTAAACTATCCTTAATATTTTTATCATTAGGAATAGTTTTTTCTTTACGCGCTTTTGCCCATACATCGACTAAAGGCTTAATTGTAATATCAAAAGAACCATTACTTATACTTCCACAATCTTTTGCAATTTTAATTATTTCAAAAGTATCTTTCGAAACTTTTATAAACTTAATACCAGCATTGTTACTAATGAGATTTACTTCGCTATTTTCTTTAAAAATAGATAATTTATCATCTAACTCATTACAATAATTTTCTATTTTTTGCATTACATTATTAGCTTTTTCTGAATCTTTTTCTTCAAAATATAAAGTAATATTATTGAGAGTACCAAGTGAAGAAAAAATTTTTTGTATGTATTTCATATTTTTACCTTTCTTAATATGTAAATTTAATTTTTATATGTTAATTTAATTCTTATTAAAAATAATATTATGTAATAATATAGAAAAAGAGATTTAAAATATAAATATTCATATATAAAATTTATAATTGAAAAATAATATTTTTAAATAATTTAATTTCTCTATATATTTTCTAACATAAAAAACTTAAAAAAAACTTAAAAAGTTTAAATTTAATATTTATAAAATTTTTCATGTAATTTATAAAAAGAAGAGTTCAATATTTGATATGTCTATGTCAAGTAGACATATCAAATATTTAAAATTAATATTTAAAATGATCGTAAATTATGCGACCATTTTTCTTTATATTTTTTATTATTAAAATAACCATAATTTTTCTATTGTTTTTTAATTTTAGGTTTAGCAAGTAATGAAGCAATATAACCGAAAAATACTGCAGCAGCAATTCCACCAGCGCTAGATTTAACTCCACCAACAAAAGCACCAAGTAAACCTTGATCTTTTACAGCTTCTAATGCTCCTTTAGCAAGGTTAGCACCAAAGCCAGTAAGAGGTACAGTAGCGCCACAACCCGCAAAATCAATTAAATATTTATATACACCAATTCCGCCAAGTATAGCACCTCCAGTAACATATATAACTAATATTCTTGCAGGAGTAAGTTTTGTTTTATCAATTAGTATTTGACCAATTACACAGAGAAGCCCACCAATTATAAAACATCTTAGCATTAACATCCAATCTATACTTTGTAAATATTCCATAACAAATTCCTATATAATGAAAACATTATATCCTTTCTAACATAATTTTGAAAAGATTTAAATAATTTATTAAAATCAATTCTAATTTTTGAAGACTTAAATAAATTTTTTTAGCCAAATTTATTTTTACAATTAACTCATATATAAATTTTAAGGCATTTCAATTGCAATAGCATGTGCAATAGAGGGGATAGACTCACCTTGCTGAGAACTTGTTGCATTCATTAAAGCGCCTGTTGCGATAAGTAGCAATTTCTTAATTTTATTCTGCTTTATAAGCTGATAAAGGTATCCAGAAAAGACTGTTGCAATACAACCACATCCGCTACCGCCAGCATGAGTATCTTGGCTATTTTTATCAAACATCAAAACTCCACAATCGTTGTATTTAGGAGAAATATTATATCCTTTATTTCTAGCTAAATCTATCAAAATATCTTTACCTATATATCCTAAATCACCAGTTATGATTGCATCATAGTAACTAGGATCTCTTCCAGTATCCTCAAAGTGTGTACAAAGTGTGGATAATGCAGCTGGAGCCATAGCAGCTCCCATGTTATTAGCGTCTTTTATTCCCATGTCAACAATTATTCCAGGTGTAATATGAGTAATAAAAGGCCCATTTCCATTCTTAGTAAGAATAGCAGCACCAGCTCCAGTAACAGTCCATTGACTAGTTTGAGGACGCTGATTTCCTAATTCCAAAGGAAATCTAAATTGCTTTTCAGCACTACAAAAATGGCTTGAAGTTGCACAAAGCACATTATTACAAGCACCACTATCCATAAATACAGAGGCGATTGATAGACTTTCAACAAATGTAGAACATGCACCAAATAAACCAAAGAAAGGTATATTTGAATCTCTTAATGCAAAATCAGAAGAAATACATTGATTAAGCAAATCACCAGCAAAGACGTAATCCATATCTTTAGAAGCAAGTCCAGCTTTTGACAAAACTTCACTTGTAGCTTCTTTTAAAAATCTACTTTCAGCTTTTTCCCAAGATTTTTCTCCAAAAAATTCATCTTGAATTGTTTTATCAAAATAACTAGCAAGAGGCCCTTGAGATTCTTTAGGTCCAACAATACTTGCAGTTTCTAAAATAGTAGGTTTATTATCAAATTGTAAAGTATGAGTTCCAATTTTTTTCATATTAAATTTAAGTCCTTTCATATAAATTATAATCTATTAAATAAAAAAGCATGCAATTAGGCCAACTATTACTGACGCAGAAATTCCATAAACTAATACAGGTCCTGCTACAGTAAACATTTTAGCACCAACCCCCATGACATATCCTTCTGACTTATACTCCATAGCTGGAGAAACTATTGAATTAGCAAAACCAGTAATAGGGACTAATGAGCCAGCACCAGCAAATTTTCCAATTTTATTAAATACATTAATAGCAGTTAAAAAAGCAGAAAGACCTATTAAACAAATTGATACAACTGTGCTTGCAGAAGTTTGATCTAAACCTTTATACGTACAAAATGCATATATAAATTGACCTATTGTACAAATTAACCCTCCAACCCAAAATGCATTAAATAAATTTTTAACAATTGGTGAATTAGGCGACTTTTTATCTACATAATTACTGTAGTCTTCTTGTGTTTGAAGTGGATCCATGTCTAAACTCCTTTCTTTTCGTAAAATACTTAAATCTGTAAGTATTATTTTAATAAATTCAAAAAATGACATAAATAAAATCCTCGTATTATTAATCATAATTAAATTGCTTTTAGTTGTTTAACTAATTGACGTAAATAAAGTTCTATCTAGGTTGTTCAACCATGAAAGTAATATCTAAATCAACGTAATATTCTGTCATTTTATCAACTGTTATTTTTGCACGTTGATCTAATATTTTTACTGAAGTAAGATAGTTAATAGTTCTAGCTACTTCTGATACTGTTGATACAATAGCATCTTTCCAAGAAACATTTGATTTACCAGTTACCTGTATATGCTTTTCAATTTCCATAAAATTCCTCCTAAAATAAGTTAGACAGTCAAAAAATATTGCTACTAAGAAATTAACTTTTAAAATCTACAATAGTATAATAAAGCATAATAATTTTTTTACCATCAATAATTTAATGATAATATTTCCAATTTTAAAAATATTATACAAATTGTTTAATATTATATTTAGAAAATATTATAAAAATTTATAAAAAACTATTTACAAACGAACATTTGTGTTATATTATTACTGAAGAAAATTAATAAAGATAGTGAGGCAGAGTGAAAAATATGATAGCATATTTAAAAGGAACATTAGTAATTAAAGCACAAGGATATATAGTAATAGATGTAAATTCAGTTGGATACAAAGTATTTATGACAGATACTTCGATTGAAAATTTGAAAATTGAAGAAGAAATAAAAATCTTTACATATATGAGAGTTAGAGAAGACGATATAAGTTTATATGGTTTTCTATCTAATGAAGAATTAATGATGTTTGAACTATTAATAAGTGTAGGTGGTATAGGAGCAAAATCTGCAATAAGCATATTATCAAATATTTCACCATCAAAATTTGCTTTAGCAGTAATTACCAATGATGTTTCTGCACTTAAAGCATTGCCTGGAATAGGAGCAAAATCTGCCCAAAGAATTATATTAGAATTAAGAGATAAAATAAAAACAGAAGACACTATTTCTAATGATGAAACTTCAAGTGCAACTTCAAAATTAAATGAAAACTCGCAAGATGCAACAGATGCACTTCAAGTATTAGGATATAGCAGAAAAGATATAGAAAAAGTATTTGAAAAAATAGATTCAAAAGATTTATCAACAGAAGATTTAATAAAAATTGGATTAAAAAACTTAGCAAGATAACTGATTAAATAATAGAAATATTATTATAATTAGTTTGCAGTAACTTTTATTTTAAAAATAAATTTCAAAATAAAGTTATTTAAAATTAAAATAAAATTGTTTATATTAAAAATAAATCGCACAACAAAATATGGAGGAGTAAATATGGATTTGAGTCAGCCACTAGCATATAGAATGATGCCAAAAACATTAGAAGAATATGTTGGGCAAGAACACATACTAGCAAAAGATAAGATACTATATAGAACAATAAAAGCAGATAGACTTTCTAGTA
This sequence comes from Bacillota bacterium, assembly GCA_052036095.1. Lineage (GTDB taxonomy): Bacteria > Bacillota > Clostridia > TANB77 > CAG-508 > CAG-793. The sequence continues at coordinate 9,173 of JBPOHA010000034.1, read as the reverse complement.
TAATATTGTGGGGCCCACCAGGATGTGGCAAAACTTCACTTGCAAGAGTAATAAGCAATACCACTAAATACAAATTTATAAAATTAAATGCAGTAACATCAGGAGTTGCAGATATTAAAAATGCAATAGTAGAAGCTGAAAACACATTTTTAAATCCAACAGGAAAATGCATATTATTTATAGATGAAATTCATAGATTCAATAAATTACAACAAGACGCATTATTACCTTATGTAGAAAAAGGCACAGTAATATTGATAGGAGCAACAACAGAAAATCCATATTTTGAAGTAAACAAAGCATTAATATCAAGAAGCATGGTATTTCAATTACATCAACTTACAACAAACAACATATATACATTATTAAAAAGAGCATTAGAAAGTGAAGAAGGATTAAAAGAATATAAGATAAAGATTACAGATGAAACACTTGAAAAAATAGCAGAAAGTGCAAACGGAGATGTACGAACTGCATTAAATAGCTTAGAAGTAGCAGTGCTAACAACACCAGCAGAAAAAGATGGCTATATACATATCACAGATAAAGTTGCAAAAGAATGTGTACAAAATCGTAAAGCAATATTTGATAAAAATGGAGATTCACACTATGATAATATAAGCGCTTTCATAAAATCAATGAGAGGATCAGATCCAGATGCAACAGTATTTTATTTAGCAAGAGCTTTAAACGGAGGAGAAGATCCAATGTTTTTAGCAAGAAGAATAGTAATATCAGCATCAGAAGACATAGGACTTGCAAATCCAAATGCACTTGTAGTAGCAAATTCCGCAATGCAAGCTGTACATTTAGTAGGAATGCCTGAAGCTAGGATTATATTAGCAGAAGCGGCAATATATAATGCAAATTCTAAAAAATCAAATGCATCTTACAATGCAATAAACAGTGCTTTAGAAGATGTAGCAAATAATGATACTGGAATAGTACCAATGCATATTAGAAATGCAGTAGCAGACGGAATGGAAAAAGAAGGTTACCATGTAGGATACAAATATCCTCATGATTATCCAAACCATTGGGTAGAACAACAATATCTACCAGATAAAATTATAGGAACTAAATATTACACTCCAGACGAGAATATAGATCATACAAATGACCAAAAAAAAGAAAGAGGATAGAATTAATTTCTATCCTCTTTTTTATTTTCTTTAACTTTATCATCAGATTTAGTTTCCTTATTATTAGGTTTAACACCATCTTTTAAAACTTCTGTCATTGCACCTAATCCAGCAAGTGGGGCAGTAGCTTCAAATGGAATAAATACTTTATTAGCATCACCATTTGCTACTTCTTTCAAAGTTTCTAATGATTTTAATTGAACTAATCTATCATCAGGATTTGCTTTCATCATTGCACCATAAACTAATTTAACTTCATCTGCTTTAGCTTCAGCAACTTTACGAATTGCATCAGCTTCACCAGAAGCTCTTCTCATTTGAGATTCTCTATCAGCATCAGCCTGTAATATAGCAGCTTCTTTTTCACCTTGTGCTTTTAAAACTGCAGCTTGTCTTTCACCTTCTGCTTGAAGAATTGCAGCTCTTTTATTTCTTTCTGCATTCATCTGCTTCTCCATAGCATCTCTAATATCAGGTGGTGGAGTAATATCTTGAATTTCAACCCTATCTATATCACAACCCCATCTAGTAGTTGCTTCATCCATAATAGCTCTTAATTTATCATTAATAGCATCTCTGGAACCAAAAGTTGAATCTAAATCCATTTTACCAACGATATCTCTTATAGTAGTTACTGAAAGATATTCAATACCCTTCTTTAAACTTTGAATCTCATATACAGCCTTAGCTGGATCAATTATTCTATAAAATACAACAGTATTAATAGTAATTGTAACGTTATCCTTTGTAATAACCTCTTGAGGTGGTATATCTAAAGTTTGTTGTTTCAAACTTACAATACTACGAACATGATCTACAAAAGGAATTATTATTGTAAGACCAGCATCAGCAACTTTATGAAATTTACCAAACCTTTCTATAATATATACCTCAGATTGTCTAACTATTTTAATACTTAAAAAAGCAAAAATAATTAAAATAACTAAAATTATAATCATTAACCACATGGGAAAAAACCTCCTAATATTTAATACTTTAATTAATTATAACACAGATTGCTTAAAAAATAAATACTTTTGAACAAATTTACATAATTAAACAATATAAGAAATTGAAATATTAATTTTAAATTTGAACTTAAAAAATACAGAGTCAATTACAAAAGTAAATATTTACGAAAAGCATTGCAAAAAGAAAACAGATACTGTAAAATAAAAATATAAAAATTCAAAAGATTAAAATGAAGAAAACGAAGGGAGAATATCAAATGAAAAGGATTACAAAAAAGAATTGACTTTTGAAATGAAGTACAGTAAAATAAATTATAATATAAAAAGTTGAAAAATTTTCAGAGATTAGCACCTAGCAAAAGAATTAAAGCAAATAATGCAACTAAAACAAGAAATTGAGGCATTAGAAATTGAAAATTTAGATAGATAATTAAAGAATTGGGAGATTATTATGAGTGATAATGGATTAAAACAAAGTATAGAAAAGCAATTAGAAAGTTTAAATAAAGAACAAGAAAATGACATAAGAAGTTATAGGAGGATGTTTGAGATTGAAATGCCTTATCTATATCGAGAATCAATGCAACGCACACAAAGTTTAGCCCAAAGGATTTTAGACAGAAAAATACAAATTGAAGATTAAAAAAAGCAGATATATCAAAAAGAACAACCTACACAAGAACCAATAAAACAAACAGATAGATGGGAAAAAGGTGCACAGGAAACATCATTAACGCAATATCATAGAAATCCTATAGCAAATTGGTTACAGAAAATAATATCAAAAATGGGACAAATAATATCAGAAATTGATCAATTTGGAGAGAATAGAGTAACGAAACCAAAGATACCTGAAGATATATATGCTGAATGTAAAAGAATACTAGAAATAGATGCTTCAAAAATAAAAAGTATGGATGAAAAGACACAGGAAAGTACACAGGAAAGTACAAGTAAAAGAGCACATAAACTATTTGCTAAAGAATTATCTGGAAATGGAATGTATCAAACTTTTAGCAATAATTCAAATAAAAGAAAAAGCGATAATCCAGAGAAAGAGAAACCAACAGTTAATAAATTAAAAAAAGGTAAAAAAGATGAAAAAGGTGTAGAAGATAGATGACCAAGATAAAAATATGCAGATTGATATTAACTTATCAATCTGCATATTTTAGTTATTGTTGAGCCATTCATAAACTTCCGACAAAAGCAAAAGATACTTATACATTAATTTCTACAGGAGAAACCACAGCAGTATGTAATATATATGATATGGGAGGAAACGTATGGGAGTGGACCACAGAGTCGTGTAGCAGTGTGAGCTATCCTTGCGTTATTCGCGGAGGCGATTACTACACTAGTGCTACGGGTAATCCAGCAAGCTGCAGAAACTACAACATTTCAAACCCTAATGCCAACACAGGCTTCCGTGTCACTTTATACTTGTAACGCTGAGTCCTGATAATACAATATCGGGAAAAAGAATTAATAAAGGAAGCCTTATGGCTTCCAAAGAGAAGAAGTTAGGAAACAAATGAGCTCATAGCACCAAAAGATGCTATTGTTCATACACTCTTATTTGAATAGTCTTACCGAACTAGTTTTTTAAATAAGAACAGAAAGTTATGTAAACCAAAAAGCTGAATACATATTATTATAGAAGGCAGAATAGTAAAAAATATGGTAGAAGCTATAAGAATATGAAATATATAAAATAAAAAAGATAAAAGTTATAAGAAAGTAAAAAAATAATATTATAATGTAATAATATATAAGTAATATCTTATTTAATAACTTGCATTTACTTATAAAATTCAAGTAAAAAAATATTTACATAAAACTCAAAAAAACTATTGACTTTAAAAATAAAACGTGTTAAAATAAAAAATGTACGAAGGAATTAGTTTAATTATTACAATTATTGATATTACTATAAAAACTAGTTTTTTATTTTGCACTTTTATTTTTCTAAATACTTATATTATCCATAAAATAGAGGATAAAATAAAGAATTTTAAAAAAATAAAAAAAATGTCGAAAAAAGTGTTGACATTTAACAAAACGTATAGTATAATAAAAAACGTTCCACACAAGTGAACAAAAAATTCTGCTCATCACTTTTTAAAAAAGTTATTAGTTAAATATATTATTAAAATATAAAAATTAATAAAGAAGAGCAAAATTAAAATACTTCTTATTATAAAAAATAAATTTTAAATTTATTTTTAAATAATAAGTCAAAGTACATTGAAAAGTAAACAATGAATCTTTTGAGAAACCAATAAAATTGCGGTAGTTTAATTGTACTACCATAAAACAAAAACAATTACAGATTTAAATTGAGCCTTGAGCTTAATGCAAAAAGTAATTAAAATCGTAAGATTAAAATTATATTTTAACATGAGAGTTCGATCCTGGCTCAGGATAAACGCTGGCGGCGCACATAAGACATGCAAGTCGAACGAACTTAACTTTAAAGTTTACTTTGAAGAGCGGTGAGTGGCGGACTGGTGAGTAACGCGCAAGCAATCTGCCTATCAGAGGGGAATAACAGTGAGAAATTATTGCTAATACCGCATATGCTGTGAGTATCACATGGTACAAACAGAAAAAGAGTAATCTGCTGATAGATGAGCTTACGTCTGATTAGTTAGTTGGTAAGGTAACGGCCTACCAAGACGATGATCAGTAGCCGGACTGAGAGGTTAAACGGCCACATTGGGACTGAGATACGGCCCAGACTCCTACGGGAGGCAGCAGTCGGGAATATTGCGCAATGGAGGAAACTCTGACGCAGTGACGCCGCGTGCAGGAAGAAGGTTTTAGGATTGTAAACTGCTTTAGACAGGGACGAAAAAAATGACGGTACCTGTAGAATAAGCTCCGGCTAACTACGTGCCAGCAGCCGCGGTAATACGTAGGGAGCAAGCGTTATCCGGATTTATTGGGTGTAAAGGGTGCGTAGACGGAAATGCAAGTTAGTTGTGAAATACCTCGGCTTAACTGAGGAACTGCAACTAAAACTATATTTCTTGAGTACTGGAGGGGAAAGCGGAATTTCTAGTGTAGCGGTGAAATGCGTAGATATTAGGAAGAACACCGGTGGCGAAGGCGGCTTTCTGGACAGTAACTGACGTTGAAGCACGAAAGTGTGGGGAGCAAACAGGATTAGATACCCTGGTAGTCCACACCGTAAACGATGGATACTAGGTGTAGGTGGTGATAAGCCATCTGTGCCGTCGCAAACGCAGTAAGTATCCCACCTGGGGAGTACGGCCGCAAGGTTGAAACTCAAAGGAATTGACGGGGGCCCGCACAAGCAGTGGAGTATGTGGTTTAATTCGAAGCAACGCGAAGAACCTTACCAAGGCTTGACATATAGATGAATTATGTGAAAACACATAAGCTCTTCGGAGCATCTAAACAGGTGGTGCATGGTTGTCGTCAGCTCGTGTCGTGAGATGTTAGGTTAAGTCCTGCAACGAGCGCAACCCCTGCTTTCAGTTGCCAGCACGTAATGGTGGGAACTCTGAAAGGACTGCCGGTATTAAATCGGAGGAAGGTGGGGATGACGTCAAATCATCATGCCCTTTATGTCTTGGGCAACACACGTACTACAATGGCCGTGACAGAGAGAAGCAATACAGCGATGTAAAGCAAAACTCAAAAAGCGGTCTCAGTTCGAACTGAAGGCTGAAATTCGCCTTCACGAAGTCGGAATTGCTAGTAATGGCAGGTCAGCATACTGCCGTGAATACGTTCCCGGGCCTTGTACACACCGCCCGTCACACCATGAGAGTTAGATATACCCGAAGCCTGTGAGCAAACTAGTAATAGATGCAGCAGTCGAAGGTAGAGCTAATGATTGGGGTGAAGTCGTAACAAGGTAGCCGTATCAGAAGGTGCGGCTGGATCACCTCCTTTCTAAGGAGAAAGAGAGAGTTCCTCAAAAGCTGCAAGAGGTGTAGCAATACATCTTTTGCAGAGGAAAAACCAACCTGTTCATTGTTTATTTTTCAATGTACTTTAATTAATATAAATTATCAATTAAATAGAATAAATTAAATAAAATTTTAATTTAGAATATTTTAATACATAATTATATTAGTATAGTACATTTTTAATTCGATTATGGGGCTGTAGCTCAGTTGGCTAGAGCACCTGCCTTGCAAGCAGGGGGTCAGGAGTTCGACTCTCCTCAGCTCCACCATACTAACAAATTGTTAGTATAAATTTAGTATTAAATGCAAGTAATACAAGTCAGATGATAAAAGTTAAGTAGATAATACGAAAGTATATCGACAAAGATTTTTAAAAATCTAATAAAGTAGTGCAAAACATATTATACTAAAGAAAGCACATTGAAAAATATATAGTTATTAAGAATCAAATATTCTTATAAAAAGTGTTCAATTAATTTTGCGATTAATTGAACCAGGTAAACTAGAGTATTCAAGATTTGAGATTAGATACAAGTTATAGCAGGAAAACTATGAGTAACAAGGAGATAATACATAAGTATATCGACGAAGTGACGAATAAGTTTGACGAACTAGAACGAAGTATATAAACTCAAAGAATACAACAATTTATGCCAAAAAAAATGTTAAAACCATAATGTCTTAAGAAAATATCTAAGAAATTAAGAAAATCAATTTAGAATAAGATGCAAGTTATAATGAAATTTATATGAGTTATAACAAAACATATTATGCTAAAGAAGGTTAAGCTACTAAGAGCATAAGGTGAATGCCTAGGCATCAAAAGCCGATGAAGGACGTGATAAGCTGCGAAAAGCTTTGGGGAGGAGCAAATATCCAATGATCCAGAGATATCCGAATGAGGAAACTCTAACTAGAAAAAGAGCTAGTTAATCCATACATGAGTAAAGTAGTGTATGAGAAGGGAACGTGGGGAACCGAAACATCCTAGTACCCATAGGAAGAGAAAGAAAAATCGATTTCTAAAGTAGTGGCGAGCGAAATAGAAAGAGCCCAAACCAGGAGCAGTAATGCATCTGGGGTTCGGACTACATAATTGATTCATCGAACCTAACAGAAATGTTTAGGAACAGCATACCATAGATGGTGAAAGTCCAGTATGTGAAAGGTAAGATGACAAGGTAGTATCCAGAGTAGTACGGAGCACGTGAAATTCCGTATGAATGAGCGGGGACCATCCCGTAAGGCTAAATACTAATTGATGACCGATAGTGAACTAGTACCGTGAGGGAAAGGCGAAAAGAACCCCGGAAGGGGAGTGAAATAGAATCTGAAACCTTATGTTTACAAGCAGACAGAGCGATTTAAAGCGCGATGTCGTACTTTTTGTAGAACGGTCCAGCGAGTTATTGTGCATGGCAAGGTTAAGTTATAAATAAGTAACGGAGCCGAAGCGAAAGCGAGTCTGAATAGGGCGATATAAGTCATGCGTAATAGACCCGAAACTGAGTGACCTATCCATGGTCAGGGTGAAACCAGAGTAAAATCTGGCGGAGGCCCGAACTGATTGTCGTTAAAAAGGCACCGGATGAACTGTTGATAGCGGAGAAATTCCAATCGAACTCAGAGATAGCTGGTTCTCCTCGAAATAGCTTTAGGGCTAGCCTTGGAGGAAGATGTATGGAGGTAGAGCACTGAATGAGGTAGGGACCTAAACAGGTTACTGAACTCTATCAAACTGCGAATGCCATATATTAATATCCAGGAGTCAGACTGCGGGAGCTAAGTTCCGTGGTCAAAAGGAAAACAGTCCAGACCGTCAATTAAGGTCCCAAATGGATAACTAAGTGGGAAACGATGTGATTTTGCGTAAACAACCAGGATGTTGGCTCAGAAGCAGCCATTCATTAAAAGAGTGCGTAACAGCTCACTGGTCGAGTGAAATTGCGCGGATAATTACCGGGGCTAAGTTATCAACCGAAATTGCGGATTTGTAGTAATACAAGTGGTAGAGGAGCATTCTGTAGTAGGAAGAAGTCAGAGCGAGAGCACTGGTGGACGAAGCAGAAGAGAGAATGCTGGAATAAGTAGCGAGAGCAAGGTGAGAATCCTTGCCGTCGAAAGTCTAAGGTTTCCTAGGGAAGGTTCGTCCGCCTAGGGTAAGTCAGGACCTAAGGAGAGGCCGAAAGGCGTATCTGATGGATAGCAGGTAGAAATTCCTGCACTATATAATACTTAAAAGATATAAGGGACGCAGGAGCGAAAGGTAAGCAAGGAAGAGGAAAAACTTGCCGTGCAAACGATAGTGAAATTAAAGTAACGAAGTACCAAGCAGCACACTGACGAGAAAAGCTTATAGATATTGTATTATATACTTGTACCGCAAACCGACACAGGTAGATGAGGAGAAGATCCTAAGACGATCGGGAGAATCATTGTTAAGGAACTCGGCAAACTAACCCCGTAACTTAGGGATAAGGGGTGCCTAATGAATAATTAGGTCGCAGAGAATAGTCCCAAGCAACTGTTTAACAAAAACATAGGTTTCTGCTAAAGCGAAAGCTGAAGTATAGGAGCTGACACCTGCCCAGTGCTGGAAGGTTAAGGGAAAATGTCAATAGTAATATGAAGCATAGAACCGAAGCCCCAGTGAACGGCGGCCGTAACTATAACGGTCCTAAGGTAGCGAAATTCCTTGTCAGGCAAGTTCTGACCCGCACGAAAGGTGTAATGATTTGGGAGCTGTCTCGACAATGTCCCCGGCGAAATTGTAGTACTAGTGAAGATGCTAGTTACCTGCGACAAGACAGAAAGACCCCATGGAGCTTTACTGCAGTTTGATACTGAGTTTGGTTAATTTATGTACAGGATAGGTAGGAGACTATGAAGCTTAGGCGCCAGTCTAAGCAGAGTCAATGTTGGGATACTACCCTTAAATTAACTAAAATCTAACTTTTGATCATAAACTGGTCAGAGGACAATGTCAGACGGGCAGTTTGACTGGGGCGGTCGCCTCCTAAAAAGTAACGGAGGCTTACAAAGGTTAGTTCATGGCGGATGGAAATCGCCAGTTGAGTATAATGGCATAAACTAGCTTGACTGTGAGACATACAAGTCGA
>JBPOHA010000063.1:0-9988 GCA_052036095.1 Bacillota bacterium | reverse complement strand
AAAATTAAATAAATAAAATAAAAAATTAAATAAATAAAATTAAAAATTAATTAAATTAAATAAAATTAAAAATTAATTAAAATTAAATTAAAATAAAAATAAAATTAATTAAATTATAGAATAGGAGAAGATATTTTGAAAATAAATAAAATTAAAATTAATTCATATGGAAATTTAAATAATAAAGAATTAGAATTAAATAAATTAAATATTATTTATGGAAAAAATGAATCAGGCAAATCCACATTATTAAATTTTATTATTAGTATTTTATATGGAATATCAAAAAATAAAAATGGCAAAGATATATCAGATTATGAAAGATATACTCCTTGGAATGGAGAAGAATTTTCTGGTAAATTATTATATGAATTAGAAAATAAAAATAAATATGAAGTATTTAGAAATTTTGATAAAAAAAATCCAGAAATATATGATGAAAATGGAAAAGAGTTAACAAAAGAATTTAATATAGATAAAAAACTTGGAAATCAATTTTTCTATGATCAAACAAAAATTGATAGAGATACGCTTATTTCTACAGTAATTACTAACCAAAGAGAAATTAGATTAGATAATAATTCACAAAATATATTAATTCAGAAAGTTGCAAATTTGGCAGAATCAGGTGATGAAGAAGTATCATATAAAAAAGCAATTGCTAAACTTGATAAATCTTTATTAACCGAAATAGGAACAGATAAAAGCCAGGACAGGCCAATTAATATTTCTAAAAAAAATATAATTAATTATGAAAATAAATTAAATGAAATAAATGAAGCAAAAATATTTAAATATAATATTGAAGAAAAGAATAAAGAAATAAATAATAAATTAATTAAAAAAAATAAAAATAAATTAATTTTTAATGAAATTAAAGGGATTTTAAATAAAAATGATGAAGAAAATGAAAAAATAAAAATAAAAAATAAAATAATAGAAGAAAATAATGCAAAGATTGAAAAAAATAGATTAGAAAAAAATAAGCTTGAAAAAAATAAAAATAAAAAATTAAATATAATAATATTTATATTGTTAATTTTTACAAATATAATTAATTTTATTTTAATTAAAAATAAAATAATTAATATAATAATATTTTTATTAATTCCAATATTTATTATTTATTATATAATCAATAACAAAAGAAATAATTCTAATTATATTAATACCCAAAATAAAATATTAGAAAAAAATAATGATGACTTAATTAAAGAAGTTGAAGTATTAAAAAATAATTTAATTAAAGAAAATGAATTAGAAAAAAATAAATTAATTGAAAAATATGGTCAAGAAATAAAAGATTTATTTAATTCTAATATTAATTTAATAATAGAAAATAATAATGAAGAAATAAATAATTTAAATCTAGAATTACATAAATTAGAATTAGATCAAAATTCAATAGAACCTAAATTAGAAGAATTGGCTTACACAGAAGAAATATTGGAGCAAGAAAAAGAACATTTAAAAAATTTAGAAGCTAAATCAGAAGAGTATGATATTGTAAGAGAATTATTAAATGAGGCATATGAAGAAATGAAAGGCAACGTGACTCCAAAGTTTGATAAAAGTTTATCAAAAAATATTGAAAAATTTTCAAATGGAAAGTACAAAAAAGTAATACTAAATGATGGATTATTTGTAGAATTAGATAATGGACAATATACATCAATTGAAAATTTAAGCATTGGAACTATTGAACAAATATATTTATCATTAAGATTATCAGTAATAGATGAGATTTCGAGCGAAAAATTGCCTATTATGCTTGATGAGGCGTTCGCATATTATGATAATGAAAGATTAAAATCAGCATTAGAATTATTGTCAAATGCTGAAAATCAAGTTATTATATTTACTTGTAATAATAGAGAAAAAGAAATTCTGGAAAAAATGAACAAAGAATATAATTTTATAGAATTATGATAAATTAAAGTGGATAAGTATTTATTACTTATCCACTTATAGATTTTTATTATAATATATTCATGTAAGAAATCATAAAAATTATACTTTATTATATTTCCACATATATAAAATTTAAAAAAATCAAAAATAAATAATATATTGCCAATTATTGATATTTTTAATAAAGATTAATTTGTATACAAAAAACTTACATATTAATTAGAACATTTTAGACTATAGGTTTGCAATAGAAATGTACACACTTAGAATAAAAATATAAAATATTTTAGATTGGATTTACATGAATAATTGCTCTATATACAAAATTTAATTTATCTAAATCTTTTTCTAAATTATCAGCGATTTCATGACTCTTAAATGTTGACATATTTCCATCAACGAAAATAGTAATACATATCAAATATTTATAACCTACAGGACTTGAAGATAAATGATTATATTTTTTTATATCTGGATAATTCCACAAAACTTTTATAATTTCACTTTTAGAATCTTCATCTAATGCTTTATCCATAAGAACATCATAGCTTTCTATGAAAATTTTTATCCCTGTATAACATATCCAAATGGAGATTCCAATACCAACGATACTATCAAACCAAAAAATATTGAACTTACTTAAAATAGCAGAGATTAAAGTAAAAGTAGTTGCTATACAATCATTTCTATGATCTTTTCTATTAGCATCTAAAAGTAAACTATTGTACTTTTTAGAAATATTATTTGTATAAAAATACAATAATAATTTTACTGAAATTGTTATAACACATACAATTACAAGCATCCAAGAAAATTCAAAAGTATCTTTATGAATTAATGAAACTGCAGAATTATATAGTAATTTTAGTGAAACTGCAATCATAGAAATACTAATAAAAAGTGAAAAAATGTATTCAGCTTTTCCATGTCCAATGTTATGGTCATCATCATCTGGCTTACTTGCAATTTTACTTCCAATAAAGGTCATTAATGATGCAAAAATATCACCAGCACTATTAACAGCATCAGCTATCATAGCATGGCTATTAGTGATAAATCCTATTATAGCTTTAATTATTAATAAAAATATATTTCCAATAATGCCTAGAATTCCAGCTTTTTTAATAGAATCCGATCTATTCATTTGCAATTACTCCTTAAAATAAACTTTATTATTTTAAAAAATATTATAGCATTAATCTCTCCAATAATCAATATAATTTTTTTGGTAGCACGATTTCTATTATAATTTATAATCGTATATATTTATAGAAAAACTTTAATCTTATTGTAATATTCACACATAAAAATGAAAATCTATAATTTAATTTTTAAATAAGATAGTTATAAAAAACGAAAATATAATATACAAATCAGACAAAATATGGTTTATACACCTTGAAATATATACAATTATGTTGTATAATAATTTAGACAATTAACTAAAATAAGGAGAGAATATATGTTTGATAATTTAGATGCTATAGAAAAAAAATATGAACAACTTACTGAAAAGATAAGTGATCCAGCAGTTATAGCAGACCAAGTCGAATGGCGAAAGATGATGAAAGAACATGCAAATATGGAACCAATTGTTGAAAAATATAAAGAATATAAAAAAACATTACATGATATAGAAGACGCTAAGGAATTAATGGAAGATAAGGAAATGAAAGATTTAGCAGAAGAAGAAATGCTTGCTGCTAAAGAAAAGCTTCCAATATTGGAAGATGAATTAAAAATTTTACTAATTCCAAAGGATCCAGACGATGAAAAAAATATTATTTGCGAAATAAGATCAGGAGCTGGAGGGGATGAAGCAGCTTTATTTGCAGGGACATTATTTAGAATGTATTCAATGTATGCAGATAGAAAACACTGGAAACTAGAAGTATTGAATGAAAATGCTACAGAATTAGGTGGATATAAAGAAATATCATTTATGATAACAGGAAAAGGTGCATATAGTAGATTGAAATTCGAAAGTGGAGTTCATAGAGTACAAAGAGTTCCAGAAACAGAAGCAAGTGGAAGAATTCATACATCAACAGCTACTGTAGCAGTTTTACCAGAAGTTGAAGATGTAGAAATAGATATAGCTCCAGCAGATATTAAGATGGAAGTATTTAGAGCTTCAGGAGCAGGTGGACAGCATGTAAATAAAACATCTTCTGCAGTAAGACTTATTCATATTCCAACAGGAATGGTAGCAGAATGTCAGACCGAAAGATCTCAAGTACAAAATAGGGAATATGCAATGAAGTTGTTACGCTCGAGATTATATGAAAAAGAGAAAACAGAAAAAGATAAAGAACGTGAAAATGCTAGAAGAAGTCAAATAGGAAATGGTGATAGAAGTGAAAAAATCCGTACGTATAATTATCCACAAGGACGTATCACAGATCACAGAATCGGAATGAGCATATACCAAATGGAGAATTTCTTAAATGGTGATTTAGATGAAATGATTAATAATCTAATTGCTGCAGACACAGCCGAAAAGCTAAAAGGAAACGAAGAATAAAAGTGTAAAAATTGTGTAAATTATAAGCAAATATATTATACTTATAAATATAATTTATACAATTTTTGTTCTATTTTTTCTATTATTTTAATAATATTTAATGTTATTAAAATATGAAAGAAGGAAAAAATGCTAAAGATATCTTTATTAGGTTTATTTTTCGGAACTATTGGAACAACATTAGGTGGATTTATAGGTGTAATATCAAAAAGAAATTCAAATAAATTTTTAAGTTTTATTTTAGCTGTTGCATCAGGGCTAATGCTTGCAGTAGTATGCTTTGACTTAATACCAGAAGCTTTAGATATATCATCAATATATACCACAATATTAGGGATAATATTAGGAATTATAATGATGATAATATGTGATCTTTTAGTTGAAAAAAAATTTAATATAGAAAAGATAGATAGAAAAAATACAAAAATGAATTTATTAAAGACAGGAATAATTGTTAGTGTAGGTCTTGCACTCCATAATATACCAGAAGGTTTAGCTATAGGATCAGGATTTGATGCATCAACAACATTAGGATATTCGCTTGCAATTGCAATATGTTTACATGATGTACCAGAGGGAATATCAATGGCAATACCAATGAAAAATGGAGGAATGAAACCATTTAAAGTAATGTTTTATGTAATATTATCAGGAATAGCAACAGGATTAGGTGCTCTAATTGGAGCATTAATAGGAAACATATCAACGAAGGTAATAGCAATATGTCTAGCATTTGCAGCAGGTTGTATGTTATATGTCGTATCAGGTGAACTAGTACCAGAATATAACCAATTGTACCATGGTAGAATGTCAGCATTAGGCAATATAGTAGGATTTATAGTTGGATTATTTGCAATGATTGTGACGTGACATAACGTTGGTGAAGATAAAAAATATAATTGATTTTTATGATTTCATATGGTATATATTAATGAATAAATGAAGAGGGAATAAGAAGAGATAATTTAATTATGAAAAATAATAAGCAAAACGAATTTCCTAATAAGAAAGAAGAGATGGAAGAAAATATATGCAATTTGGCAAGAAAGATAGCTAATGCTGAAAATAGATATTTTGATGATAGTGACTTTAAAAAATATCTAAAGGAATACTATTTCAAAGATAAGAGCTTAGATGAGATACATAAGTTTTATTTAAAATTAAATAATTTACTTATAGAGCTCACTATAAAGAAGAATAAAAGTGAGCATGCTGGATCGGATAGAGAAAAATAATAATTGAATATTTTAAGCAAAAAGAAAAACAAAGTATAATAAAAAAATAAATTTTCTTTAAAAGGCTTGTAAAAAATGATAATTTGTGTTATATTATATAAGTATTTTATATAATATAGTAATCGGGGTGTAGCGCAGTTGGTAGCGCGCGTGGTTTGGGACCATGAGGTCACAGGTTCGATCCCTGCCACCCCGACCAGTTAAATAATAAGCTGTAATATTAGAGAAATCTAATGTTACAGTCTTTTTTTATGCAATTTTTTATGCAAAATTATTAAATTTTAAAATATGCACTCAATGACACTTTATGAAACTTATAATACCTTTCAAAGTATTGATATATATGTTTTTTATAAATTCAACTTTTGATTTTATACCCTATAAAATGTTTTAAAGTTCCAATGAGTTTTGCACGATATTTTTGCACGACATAAAAATTTGTCGTGCAAAAACTTAATACTCTTTTCTGTTTTAGAAAGGAGTTTTTTTATGGAATTAAACTTTGTACCATATAAAGCAAATGAAGCTTTAGACAACTATTTTTATATAATACCCATAGAACTTATTAATAGTTCTCTTTACAAAGGAAGACTTAATTCTGATAGTATTTTGCTTTATAGTTTTCTATTAAGTAGATTTAGACTATCATTAGAAAATAATTGGACTGATGACACTGGAATATATGTTATTTTTCCAAGAGCTGAGGTTCAAGAAATGCTAAATGTATCAGATAAAACAATTACAAAAGCATTTAACCTTTTAAAGGATGCTTGCTTAATCCGAGAAAAAATATTTGGAATGAATAAACCAAATCATATTTATGTAGGAAAAATTCAACATCTACCAAATGAAAAATTCATTAGGCACACAAAAACAGATTTAGGGACTCGTAAAAATAACGATTCCGGAGCCGGAAATTCTACGACTCTGGACACGGAAAATCTACGAGGAAGTAATATAGATAATAGATATATAGATAATAGATATATAGATAAAGATATTAAGAGCAAAAATTATCAAAAGAAAAGTTTTATTAATTATGAGCAAAGATCTTATACAACAGAATTTTTAAATAGTTTATTTTGTAATGTTTAGTTTAAGAAAGGAGAAATTGAAAATGAAAAATAAAATTACATATCACAGAGAAGGAGATTATTTAATCCCTAATATAATAATAGGAGAAAATCAAGAGGAGGTCGTTTTAGGCAAGTACGGCAGAGCAAGATTAAAGTATATAAAAGAAAATAGGAAATGCTTATATACAGAACTATTGATGAATGGAGCGCTATCTGGTTACTTAAAAGGTGTTGATGATAGGTGCAATCAAATAGTTAGAATTACTGTTAGAGAAATGGCTAAAGAAAACAATGTTAGTGAAGAACTTAAAAATTCTGACCCATTAAAATGGGTTGGATTAATGAATAACTTTAAAAATACTGCTGAAGAAATCGTTTATAACGAAATAATTTATAATTAGGAGGATTTAGAAATGGAGAATAAATTTTTTGATGAGTTATTTTATATAAGAGAGCAGGAATTAGACTCTAGCTATACTGCTCAAAGGTTAGAAGTATTTAAAAACTCTAACTATGATGAATATAGAAAAGATTTACTTGATATTTTAAGTAAAAATATTAAAGATAAAAATGAACTTTCTAAAGCAGAAAAACTGCTTGAAAAATTTGAAACTGCTATATTAGATGAAGATACATTTAATACAAAATATTTCTACCAATTAGGTTTCAAAGATGGTATTGAATTGAAACAAAATATAGACGATTTTAGTTAAAGAGGATTAAAAGATAAATAGAAAAATTATTAAAAACTATTGCTATTATAACAGTAGTTTTTCACTTTTATTTGCATTATTCTTTAATTAAATAGGCACTTTTCTATAACTTATGGGTGTATTTTAGAAGGTAGTTATAGCGAGCAAAGCAAAGTTACTCCCGTAACATTTGCCAAATATTTGAGCTCTGCTCAAAATAGATATGACTTTGAAAAGTCATTTTTAAAACAGGATTGAAGAAAAAAATCTTCTCTCCTGTTTATTTTTTTATAAGAAAGGATGTGATTTTATATGGCAAGATACAGTAATGTTAAAAAGAATTTTTGGATAACACAAGATGAAGATAATAAGTTAAAAGAAAAATGTTATAAAGCACAAATTAAAGAATCAGATTACTTCAGAAAATGTATAAATAATAGAATACTAAAAGAGAAACCTGATGATGAATTTTTTAAAATATATTCTGACTTAAGTAACTCACAAAATAACTTAAATCAAATAGCAAAAAAATTAAATCAAGGTTACTCTATCCCAAAGGAAAAAATTGAAGAATGTATTTCAACTCTTGCACAACTTTCAAGGTCATTAATGAGAAAATATTGTTAGGAGGTAATAATTGTATGGCAGTTATAAAAGTAAAGATTATTAAAGGTGGAAGTTCAGGAATATTAATTCATTATATTGGTAATCCAGATAAAACTGAAGATTGTGAATATGTAACTGGAATACATTGCTCTCCTAATACAAGATATGCTGAACTTGATATGCAACAAATTAAAAATATTTATAATAAACAAAGAGGGATACTTGGATTTCATATAATACAATCTTTTAGAGCTGGAGAAGTTAGTCCTGAATTAGCACATGAAATTGGTGTTCAAATGGCAAAGGAACTATGGGGAGATAAATTTCAAATATATGTTGGCACTCATGTTAATACTAATCATATTCATAACCATATTTTTATTAATTCCGTTTCTTATAGAGATGGTAAAAAACTACATTGGAATAGAACTGAATACTTTAATACAAGAGCTACTTCTGATAAATTTTGTGAAGGATGTGGCTTATCTACAATAGATACTGAAAATAGTAGAAAATATATTAATGCAACTAAACAATATGCAGATAAATTTATGAAAACAAATCCTCAAATGGTACAATTAAGGCAAGATATCGATGATAGTATTTATCTTGCTAGTAATTTTCAAGATTTTATAAATATAATGGGAAGTTTTGGTTATGATGTTTGGCACGAGTATAAGTGGGACTGGAACTATTACTATGTAACTAATAGAGTTACAAAAATAAGATATAGTCCTGATTCTTTATTTGGTGATAATTACAAGAGAATTGGAACTGAAGATAGAATATGGGCTAATAATGGGTTAAAAAGAGATGCTTATTTAATAGAAGGCATAAGTAAAGCCGTTGTAGCATCCATATATACTCCTCAAATTACAACTTTTGCTATTTTAATTTTGTTAATAAATACAGTTTTGGAAATTGCAATTGAAATGCAAAAGCAAAATCTGACAAATAATAATGTATTAAGTAAAAATGAAAAATCTGCTAAGACATATAATAATTTTGAAAATGTTCAAGCCTCAAAAATGATTAATAGAGCTAATAAAATAGTTGAAATGAATAACTTGTTGTCTGAAAATAAAATATCGTCAGAAAACGATTTAGAGAGTTTTAAGCTTACTATCCAAAATAATATATCAAAATTGAGAGATACAAAGGAAAATCTAGTTACATCTGTAAGAAAATCTGAAAATTCTGATGATAAGACACAAGAAATTCTCGAATTGAATAAACAAATTGATATTACCAATAAAAAATTAAAAACTATCAATTTTATTGAATATGAACTCAAAAAAATTAAAGCAACAAAACTTGTTCTTGAAAGAGAAAAAGAAAATACTAGAGTAAAAACTGAACAAGAAAAAATGATTAAAAAGTTAAGAGATAAAAATGCTAGATAAAAAAAGGAGAAAGTTTTGATTTCTCCTTTTTATAAATTATTATTTTAATAAATATTCTTCTATATAATAAGGTGAACGTTCTCCGTTTATTGTACTTGTATTATCATTTTTATTAGTAGCTGTAATTGTTTTTAAATCATCGCTAACATTAAAAGTATATGTTTCGTTATAATTATTTCTTTCAAAAGAATAAGTTATAGTTTTCATTTTATAGCTATATGTATATACGCCTTTAATGTCATTGTATACCATTGTACCATCTTTATAGAATATTAATGTTCCTTTTGTATTCATATAACTAAAATTAAAAGAATCTTTTGGAATTACATATTTTGAGTTATCACTATAATTATAATAAGTTCTTCCGCCTTCATATTTTCCTTCTAAGTATGATTGGCTAAAATTATTGCTTTTTTCTTTATTATTTATTATAAAATAAACATTAAAGCCTACACTTATTATTAATAAAATTAAAATAATTGTTAAAATTTTTTTCATTTTTTTATTTCCTTTCCAAATATTTAATTTTTGTTTATTCAGC
>JBPOHA010000023.1:0-3651 GCA_052036095.1 Bacillota bacterium | reverse complement strand
AAAAATAATTATATAATAATATTATTAAATCAATAGATAATAATATTTATATTTTAAGAGATGAGTTAGATAAAATTATGCATAAATATATCAATGGAAAAAGTGCCGACCATTTTGAAAAAGAATTTGATAAAATAAGAAAAGATTATTTTCATGAAGTTTATGCAGAAGTGATTAGTAAATATGATAAAAGAAAAGATGAAAAATCTATAACCATGTTAGGTGCTTTATGGAATACAGATAATTATGAAATATTTGATGACCAAGTTCATCCAGGAATGTCATTAGCAGGAAGAACTTATCTTTTAATGAATTATGGACTAACAGGTAAGATGGATTATGAAACAACAAGCAAAATAAATCATTATCAAACAAATTTAATAGATAAAACAGTTTATGATATAGGAATTAAATACGATAAAAAAAGTTAAATATAAAATACTACTTATAATATTGAAGTAGTATTTTTGTGTTTAAATTTGATAAAAGACAAAATATATTTTTTTATTTTAAATTCTTGCAATCCTTATTTCTCTAAAAGTGGTAAATGTCACCCACCAGAAATTGAGAAAAGATATTTTGGTGGGTAAGTTGGTTAAAAAATTGAAAAATTCTGAAAAGTATTTACCGACCATTAACCCTCCAAAATCATCATTTTAGACAAAATAAAAACCAGCAAAATGCTGGTATAATTGGTTGCGGGGGAATGCCTCCAAAACATTTAATACTTAGAAAGTAGCGACATTCAAAGAATAGTTGGTCACAAAAGTGGTTAATAGCATCTATTTTTTTAAGAAAAAAGGCTGAGAAAAATCCACAAATAACCGAAAAGATTTTCCACAAATAACCGAAAAATATTGCATAATTATTTTTAAATTAAAAAGTAGCACGATTGAAGTGCTATTTTTTATTTATAAAATTTTGGAGATTAAAATTATTTGTATATAGAGACTTCTTGAAAACGATAAGAAAAAGATATATAATGTGTTAAAATAATAAGATGGAAGGATGTTAAATATGGAATTACCAAATGAAATAATAAAATTAATACATAAGTATATGGAACAGTACGAAAAAAGACCTTTGCCTTTTAATTATGATGAATGGAATAGTTTACAAGAATATAAAGAATATTTAGAAAAAGAATTAAAAAAGTAATTTAAATAAAAAGGATTAAAAAAATATATATTGGAAATAATGCGAACCTGCTCAAATATAAAGTATTTATAACCGGCGCAAATGGAACAGGAGCTTTAGGTGAAATTTTGAGTAGTCCATGTATAGGAGAACCTGAAATGGCACATACTCAAACATTTATTAGTATTGGAAGTTTTGATACAAAAATTGAGGCTGAGAATTGTTTGAAATACATAGAATCAAAATTCACAAGATGCCTACTTGGAACACTAAAAGTTACACAAAATAATCCTAGAGATACATAGGCCAATATACCTATTCAAAATTTTACTAACAATTCGGATATAAATTGGAATAATTCAATAAATGATATAGACATACAACTTTATAAAAAATACAATTTATCAAACGAGGAAATTGAATTTATTGAAAAAAATATTAAGCAAATGTAATACATAATAATTAGAAAAATATTTACACTATAAATTATTATTTAGTAAGGGGCAACAATGATAGTATATGAAAATGTTTTAGAAAATTTTATCACAGAATGTAAGTTGAAAATAATAGCTGATAAAGTTGCAGAAAAAATGAAACAAAACAGAATTCCATTTTCAGAAAGTGAAGATAATGCTTGGCAAAATTCATTAGCTTTTGTTTCTAATGCATTGGATGATAATTCTGTAAATAAAAAAATTAATGTAGCAATAGAATATAGATTTGATTTGAAAAAAGGTCGTATAGATTTTTTAGCATATGGACTAAATGAAAATAATCAGGATTCTGTTGTAATTGTAGAATTAAAGCAATGGAGCAATACAGTAAAAGAATCGAATAAACAAAATTTTGTATATACATATGGTGGTGGCGGATTGAAAGACTATATTCATCCTTCATTACAAGCATATAGTTATAGAAGTACATTAGAAGAATTTAACTCTTTTGTACAAGATAATAATGTAGATATTGAATCTTGTTCTTATTTACACAATCTAGATAATGTTTATGAAAGCATTATAAGTAACAAATTAAAATATCCTTTTGTAGAAAAGAGTCCTGTATTTTTCAAAGATGATGCAAGTAAATTAAGAGATTTTATTAATAAAAATGTTAAGTATGCGAAAAGAGAACTATTATATGAAATAGACAATGGCAAAATTAGACCTTCAAATAATTTCTCAAAAATGCTTTATGATGCCATTGAAGGACAACCTGTATTCACACTAGATGATGAACAACAAAATTCAGTATCAACTATAATTCATGAAACTGAATATGCAATAGAGCATAACAAGAAAAAAACAATTATTATAAAGGGTGGTCCTGGAACAGGAAAATCTGTTGTTGCAATTAATGCTTTAGGACAGCTTATGCATCCTAGAGAAGGGAAAGGACATAATGTTTGCTATTGTACTCCAAATTATACACCAAGAGAATTATTTTCAGAATTATTAATAACAAATGATTATACAAAAATCGCAATCAAAAATCTATTTAAAACAATTAGCCACTTTTCAAGATGCATGCAAAATACATATGATTGTGTAATAGTAGATGAAGCACACAGAGCCTTTCAATGGAAATTTGGAAATGGATTATCTAGAAATGTTGATTTTATTGATGGAATATTTAATAGTTCCTTAGTAAATGTATTTTTCATAGATGAAGACCAAATTGTAACTAAAGATGACTATTTAACCATTGAAAGAATAAAAGAATATGCTAATAAATTTAAAAGTGAAGTAATTGAAAGTGAAGATTTACACTTGACATCTCAATATAGATGTGTGGGAGGATATGATTATATTAATTTTATTAATTCATTTTTAAAATATCCCAATACCATTGAAAGAAAATATAAAATCAAAAATTACGAATTTAAAGTTTTTGATAATCCTAGTGAAATGTGGAATCTTATTAAAGAAAAGCAAAATAAGTTTGCCAAAACCAGGTTATTAGCAGGATATACTCATGATTGGATAAGCAAAAATAATGATAGCTTATTTGACTTTAAATTAGAAAATGATAAATTTAAAATGAGATGGAATAAAAATGTTACAGAATCTTACATAAATGATGACACTCAAATGGATAGAATAGGATCAATTCATACAATACAGGGAGTTGATATGGATTATGCAGGAGTAATAATAGGAGAAGACTTAATTTATAGAAATGGAAAAATTATATTTAATAAATTAGCAAATGCTAATACTGATAATGCGAGTGGAATAAAAAAAGCAGATAACGATTTAGCAGAAAGACTAATAAGAAATACATATAAAGTTTTATTAACGAGAGCAATTTATGGAACATATGTATATTGTGAAGATAAAGAACTAAACAATTATCTAAAAAGTTTAATTACAAATAATGATGAAATACAGTATGTCAATGAAGAACAAGAAGAATATTCAAAAGTTGCAGAAGATGAAGAAAAATATCATTTAGATAATTGAGTTAACATACATTTATAAAATAGAAAAAGTATATTAGTAAAAAAAGAAAATAAAG
>JBPOHA010000066.1:0-4023 GCA_052036095.1 Bacillota bacterium | reverse complement strand
ATTATTATCTATGATAATAAGAAATAATTAATTACTAACAATTTACTTTTGCAATTAATGCTTTTATTTTAATTCCTTGCTCTTTAAACATTTTTTCATGATCTGTTTCAATATTTCTTTCACCATTCCAAAAATTTTCTTCATTTGCTAAATCATAAGTAGTTTTTACTATCTCATATCCACTTCTTTTGAAGTATCCTAAACTATCATTAAATAAATCATTATCATCTGTTTTAAAAAAAATTTCACCTTTTAAAAATTTAGAATATTGTGCTAAATTAGTTTCATAAGTTAATCTTTTCTTATGATGTTTACCTCTAGGCCATGGATTACAAAAATTAATATAAATTCTTTTAATATTATCTTTATCTCCAAAAATATTTGATATATTAGAAATATCATATCTAGTTAATTTAAGATTTTTTACAATATTTTCTTTTTGAGTTTCATCTTCAATTTTCTCTGCATCAGTTGATTGACGTATACCATAAACAGCTTCAACATTTCTCTTAGCCATTCCTAACATTGCATCAACCAAATCAATTGCTATATAATTTTTTGATTGATTTTCATACGACAATGTTGCAATAAAGTTTCCTTTACCACATCCTAATTCTAGATTAATTTCTTGCTCTTTTTCAAAAGCAGTTTTCCACTTATTTTTGTACTCTTGTGGATTATCTATATAATATGGGCTCTCTTCTAATTCTTTTCTTGCCCAAGGTTTGAATCTCATTCTCATTGTTTTTATACCTTTCAAATATTCTTTAATAAATTTTAATATACTTTTTACGCATAAATTTAAATTACTATTTATTTTGTTTTTATCGTTTTTTTATTAAGATTTAAATATTCTATTTTTAAGTTTTAAATTAAAAAAGTTATTATTATAAATAAATAGAAATTTATCTTTATAACCTTTATTTAATATATCATGAATTTTGAGTTTGTCAACAATTTAATAAATATTGTAGATTTTTTCCAAATATTATGTTATAATAACTGCAGAAAATAAATGTTTAAAGGAGTTTGAAGTTTGAAGATAACATCCGATAGTGAAACTTTAGCTGAAAATAAAGTTTTAATTCTATATATTTTAAGTAACATCAGTAAGCCTATAACTAATGATGCTTTGTATAGTATTGTAATTTCTGCTACTGATCTAAATTATTTTTACTTTCAACAATTTCTTTTAGATTTGATTGAAGCTAAATATGTAACTTGCTATGAAAGTGAATCTCAAAATGTTTATGAACTTACTGAAAATGGAAAAAATACATTAGATTTAACGATAGATATTTTGCCAGGAATTATAAAATTAAAAGTTGATACTAATTTTAAAACTAACATAGAACATTTTGAAAATGTCGAATCAATCGTAGCTGAATTTACTCCTAAGAGTGAAAATGAATATGAAGTAACTTGCAAAATTATAGAAGATGGAGCTTCAGTATTTGAAATAAAAACTTTTGCTTATTCACGAGAACAAGCTCAAAATATAGTTGAAAATTGGAAGAAAAATGCTAGTAATTTGTATCCAGAAATAATTGGTCTGATTACTAATAATGAGAAAAATAAATAGGAATATAAATAATAATTAATTATTATTATATTTATATAAAGCTAAATTTAATATAGTTTAATAAAAAAAGAGTATATCCTATAAAGTTTTATAACTTTATATATACTCTTTTATTTTGTTTTATACTATTTTTTTATTTTTATTTTCCTATATATTATTTATTATGCTTATTGCTTCTTCAATCGTTACCACTTGTTTATTTCCCGTTAAAGTTTCTTCTAACTCAACTTTTCCATCTTCAACCTTATCTCCAAGTATAATCATATATGGAGTTCCAAGAATTTTACAATCTTTAATTTTAGCACCAAAGCTAACATTTTCTCTATCATCAATAATAGCTTTCTCAGCTATTTTTTCATATAATTCATTGGCTTCTTTTGATTTTTCTTCGTTTTCTAATTTATATATTATTTGAGCTTTGTAAGGAGCTATTGATTTTGGAAGTGAAATACCTGTTACCTTTCCATCTTTATCTCTTATTACAGAATCTTCATAAATTGCGGCAACTAATCGTGTTACTCCTATTCCATAGCATCCCATAGCATAAGGTTTCTCTGTTCCATCTTTATCAATAAAAGTTGCTTTCATAGTTTCTGAATATCGTGTCCCTAATTGAAAAATATGTCCTAGTTCAATAGATTTCTTTTCTTTCAATCTAGTTATATCTGTTATTCCATATTCATCTTTTAAATATTTTTCATAATCTTCTCTTTCAAGAACCTCTGTATTTAACCCTATACCTGTTTCTTCATCATATAAGATTGTATCTTCACCAATTGGTGAAATTAGCATAAATTCTTCGCTCTTTTTTCCACCCATTGATCCATTATCAGCAACTACTGGTATTATTTTTTGATTTAATATTTTTCCTATTTTTAAATATGCCTCTCTAATATTTTTGTATGATTTTTCTAATCCTTCCATATCTATATCAAAGCTATATGCATCCATCATTAAAAATGATTTTCCTCTTAATAAATATCCTCTAGTACGAATTTCATTTCTATACTTCTCTCCAACTTGATAAAATGTTGCTGGCATATGTTTATATGATTTTAACTTCTCACGTGCGAATTCTACTACTGCTTCTTCTGCTGTTGGAGCTATACAATATGTCCCTTTTTCTGTTTCGACTGTTAGCATTACTCCCTCATCTATATATTTCTGCCATCTTTGAGATTTTTCCCATATTTCTTTTGGCTGAAGTGTTGGTAATTGTACCTCAGTCAATCCAACTTCATTTAAGCATTCTTCTATTACTTTTTGTACATTGTTTTTTACAAGCATTAATATATTTCCATATCCAAATATTCCTGCTCCATATTGTACTAATTGTCCTGATTGCATTAACATATCTTGAGCTGGATATATTTCGTCAAGATTATTAATTCTCATTGTTCCTATTCCTGATTGTGATAATTTCATATTTATTACCTTTATTCCATATTTGGAATTACCCTTCTTTTTATTTTTAATATTTTATTCTTATTATTTCTTACTATCATTTTTTACTTCTATTTTATATTGATATTATCATCTTTAAAATTTTCTTATTTTTATTTATTAGAATTTATGTCATTTATATTTATTTCTTGACTTTTCGGCATTGGAGCCTCATTAGAATCTTCAATATTTTCTTTAATTTTATTTGATTCTAAAACATTGTTTTCCTCAACGATATCATCTATTACCACTTGTCTATTGCTATCTAATTTATATTTAGGCAATTCAGGTAATTCTTTTAAGCTTGTAAGTCCAAACATTTTTAAAAATTCATCAGTAACTTTATACATCATTGGTCTTCCCGGTAAATCTGCTTTTCCGGCTTGCTCTATTAGATTGTATTCTTGTAATCTGTACAAAGAGGCCGTCGAATCAACACCCCTTATCATATCAATATCCGCTCTTGTAGTCCTTGGATTATATGCTATTATAGATAATACTTCTAGCGATGCTTGTGACAATTTTGGTTGTATGCGTTTGTCAAATGCCGGATATAAATACTCATAATATTCTTTTTTACTTGCCAATTGAAATCCATCTTCAACATTTATTATTTCTAATCCTCTTGAAGATTTGCTATAATCTTCTTTGATTTCTTGAATAATATCAGTTATTTCTTTTGGATTTAGCTCTAATATAGTTATTAATTCATGCATTTTTACAACTCTCGCAGTTGAAAATAAAAGTGCTTCAATTATTCCCTTTGCTTTTTCTTTTTCCATATTTTATCCTTCACATTTTATTCATATATTAAATAAGAATAAAAAAATATTTATTTTTTTTATCAGTAAAATTTATGAAGTTGCTATTAATTTTATAAGTTATAAAATTTAATACTCATATTCTAAATATGAAGTTATTATATCACCTAACTGCTATATTGGTCAAGAAATATATTTATAAATACTGTCAAGTAAAAGGGAAAATGTCCCAAAAAC